>JAFYVF010000145.1 GCA_017549265.1 Clostridia bacterium | reverse complement strand
TATGGTCGGTTACCACGCGGATGGAAACATCAGTTTCGTGAGCAGCGCCGTAAGTTTTGCCGGACATCTGACAAACGGTATCCAACACTCTTTTTACGGTGTCAACTTCAAACAAAGAACCTACGCCCTGCATAATTGCAGCAATACGTTCCAGACCCATACCGGTGTCGATATTGGGGTTTGCCAGACGATTGTAGTTGCCGTCTTTGTCTTTATCAAACTGGGTGAATACCAGGTTCCAGAATTCAACGAAACGGTCACAGTCACAACCAACTGCACAGTCGGGGCTGCCACATCCGTTTTCTTCCCCACGGTCGAAATAAATTTCGGAACAAGGACCACAAGGACCGGTACCGATTTCCCAGAAGTTATCTTCTTTGCCTAAACGAACCATACGGTCGGGAGAAACGCCAACTTTTTTGGTCCAGATGTCGTAAGCTTCGTCATCTTCATAGTAAACACTTACCCACAGTCTGTCCACGGGTAATTTCATACGCTGGGTGATGAATTCCCAAGCCCAGCCGGTTACTTCGTTTTTGAAGTAGTCACCAAAAGAGAAGTTCCCCAGCATTTCAAAGAAAGTACCGTGACGTGCGGTTTTTCCAACACGCTCAATATCAGGAGTTCTGATACATTTCTGACAGGTGGTTACACGTTTGGACGGCGGAGTTTCTTCTCCGGTAAAGTATTTTTTTAAAGGTGCCATCCCTGCATTGATTAACAAGAGGGAGTTATCGTTAATCGGCACCAAGGGAAAAGACTGCATTCTTAAATGCGCTTTTTCCTGGAAGAATGATAAAAATTCTTCACGGATTTGGTTAAGACCCATTTTTTCCATAAGTTTTATGTATCCTTTCTTTTAAATACAAGCTATTTACATGACGAAATCATTTCGTCGCACAAAAAAATGGACGACAAAATACCCGAATGGATATTTTGCCGAGCATTTCTAATGTTCTATTTTAATTTTGTACCGCAAGATAAGCAGAAATTAGCACCATTGGGATTTGTTTTTTTACAGTTGGGGCAAACTTCCACATTCTTTAACTTATTGATTTCTGCTTTTAATGCATCAATTTCTTCATACTTTTGGTCAATATCTTCCATCAGTAACACAATATCTTCAGAAAACTCTACCCCGTTTTCATAATCACGGTAAGTAAGCATCCCGATATTTTTAAAGATTTTATCAATCTTATTTTCTTTTTCATTAATAGAAAAAGACATTCTGGTAATTTCATAAAGATCGGTGGATTTATCCTTTGCCAGTTTCGCAGTTTTGGTTGCAGTGTGTTTTATCTTATCAAACCATGCCATAATGAGTTACCTCCATAATATATCATGTAATGTAATATAATATAACGATGTAATGCTTAATTTATGATATGCGTAAAGAAACGATTTCAATACCTATTCCCCGCATTGTCGCACCAATTCATACATGCTGATTCCCGCGGCAACCGCTACATTTAACGATTCAATTTCTTTTGTCATCGGAATAATATAGGTCACATCGGACAATGCCAAAAGTTCAGGGACTATCCCATTTGCCTCAGAACCAAACAGCAATGCCGATTTTTCACAAAAATCAGTTTTATAAAGGGAAATTGCATCCTCTGTCAATGCGGCAGCATATATCAGATAGCCATTTTGTTTCAACATGGCAATTGCATCTTCTAAGGACTTTGTGCGAATCAGATTTAGTGAAAATACCGCAGACATTGCAGAGCGAATCACCTTGGGAGAATAAACGTCTGCACATTTTTCATCCAGAAAAATGTCAGTAAAGCCAGCTGCTAACGCAGTTCGGAGAATGGTTCCCATATTACCGGGATCAGAGACCCCGTTTAACAGTAGTATTTTTTGGGAAGTGATCTCCTTCTCTTTCGGGATAGAAAACACGGCAGCAATTCCCTGGGGAGTGTCCGTATCGGAAATTTCTTTCATAATCTCTTTGGAAATCAAATAAGTATTCTGAAATTCCGGAACAGGATACTCAAAATCGGTTTCCAGAAAAACCATTTCGGGAACCGCTTTTTTCATACTGTCACATACGTTGCGATACCCTTCTGCCAAAAAGGTTCCGGTTTCATAACGGTATTTTTTTTGCTTGAGCTTTTTGACCTCGCATACCGTTTTATTTTTCACACTGGTGATTTCTTTCATCTTAAAAAATCTCCATCTTATATACGTTTCGCTGAAATAACAC
Organism: Clostridia bacterium; assembly: GCA_017549265.1. Classification (GTDB taxonomy): domain Bacteria; phylum Bacillota; class Clostridia; order UMGS1840; family UMGS1840; genus SIG452. The sequence goes on along the minus strand of JAFYVF010000145.1, from coordinate 4,128 downwards.
TCTTAACATTGTTAAGACGTACCAAAACTTTGCTCAGTTGATCCTGACCGGTAACATCAATGTTGATTTGAATTAAGCCGGAACCGTCTTTTAACACTTTTGCGGTTAATGCGTTAACAGGCACCTTCATATCGTTTAACGCTAAGGTCAAATCGACCAACAAGCCGGAACGGTCTGCAGAAGTAACAGCAAGATCCACGCTGTGAGTATGTCCGTCACCTGCTTCCCAAGTGGCTTCTACCAATCGGTTTCTGTCTCCGTCGGAACGCTCAATATCCCGTAGTGCAATACAATCGGCACGATGAATGGTAACGCCCCTGCCTCGGGTAATATAACCAACCACCTTGTCACCGGGAACAGGTGAACAGCATTTTGCGGTACGAACAAGACAACCTTCCTGCCCCTTTACCACAATACCCTGCTTCACATGCTTATCTGGCTTATCTTTGGAAGCATTTTTAATTTCTTCCAACACGGATTCATCGCTTTGCGGACGTGTACGCTCCAGATAATCTTCAATTCGCAACGCAATTTTTTGTGCGGTAATCCCGCCATAACCAACAATGGCATAAAAGTCTTCCACTCTTGCCACGCTGTATTTTTTGGAAATATAACCGAAGAGTTCTTCGTTTTCCACCAAATCCTTCAGGGTCATATCGAACTTCTTGATTTCTTTTTCAAGCATTTCTTTACCCTTTTGGATGTTTTCTTCACGCTTTTCTTTTTTGAACCACTGATTGATTTTGCTTCGTGCCTGACTGGTACGGGCAATTTTTAACCAATCAGAATGAGGCCCCTGAGAATTTGCGGAAGTAATAATTTCCACAATGTCACCATTTTGCAGATGCTGGTCAATGTTGACAATGCGGTTATTTACCTTCGCACCAACCATACGCCAACCCACCGCACTGTGCACCATAAAGGCGAAGTCGATAGGAGTGGAGCCGCTGGGAAGGCTATACACGTCTCCCTTCGGGGAGAATACAAATACCTCATCGGAAAATAAGTCAATTTTAATGTGGCTGATGTATTCAGAAGGATTTGAAAAATCTTTTTCAGTTTCCAAAAGTTGACGAACCCACTGAAATTTGTCTCCTGAGCCGTTTTTGTTCTGAGCACCTTCCTTGTACTTCCAATGAGCAGCAATCCCGTATTCAGCAGTTCTGTGCATATCCCAGGTTCGAATCTGAATCTCAAAGGGAGTGCCTGCGTGACTTACCAAAGTGGTATGCAAAGACTGATACATATTCTTCTTGGGCATACTGATATAATCTTTGAATCTGCCCGGAATCGGTTTATATAATTCGTGAACACAACCTAACACGGTGTAACAATCTGTGATAGTCCCCACGATCACACGCAGAGCAAACAAATCGTAAATTTCGTCTAAGGTGATGTTCTTTGAGTACATCTTTTTATAGATACTGTAAAAATGTTTCGCTCTGCCTTCAATATGAGCCTGCACACCGATTTCGGATAGTTTTTCGGTAAGTTGCTCTTTAATATCTGCAACAATTTGAAGTCTTTGCTCTCTTTTTTTTGCAATACCCGTGGAAATTTCTTTATATCCGATCGGGTCTAAATATAATAAGGAAAGGTCTTCTAATTCCCATTTCAGATTATAAATCCCCAAACGATGCGCAATGGGAGCATAAATTTCCATGGTTTCCAACGCTTTTTCACGCCGTTTATGCTCCGGCATACTTTTCATAGTACGCATATTGTGCAAACGATCCGCCAACTTGATTAAAATCACACGGATATCCTTTGCCATTGCCATAAACATCTTTCGCAGATTTTCTACCTGTTCTTCCTCCTTGGAAGAAAAATTAATCTGACCTAATTTGGTTACACCGTCCACAATATTGGCAATATCTTCCCCAAACTCTTTTTTCACATAATCATAACCATATTTAGTATCCTCAATGGTATCGTGCAGCAATGCGGCACAAATAGACTCATCATCCAAATTCAGCTCTGCAATAATCTCAGCCACAGCAAAAGGATGATGATAGTATGGCTCGCCGCTACGACGAAACTGCCCTTCGTGAGCATCCTTACAGAACCGATAGGTCTTTTCCAACAACTCTCGGTTACACTTAGGATTATATTTGGTTATCTTATCTAAAAGTTGGGAAAACTGCTCCATAAATAACTTGGTTAAACCTTTCTTACTATCAAACGTTTACACCAATTTGATGTCTTTGAGTTTTAAAGCGGGATATTTCTTGCCGCGATATTCGTTGGTGTAGGGAGAAACAATGGCATTGACAATGTCTCCATCACGAAGCATGCGGAAGCTTTCGTTGGTGCCAAGGCCGAAACCAATTACCATAATAGAAAAGCTTTTTTTAGAAAATCTTAAACGAATATGTTTATCATCACCAAAATAGGTAAGATTTTCAATTTTCACTTTTTCCAACAAGAACTGGGGCATGGGATTTCCCATACCGCAAGGCTGGATGCTTTCTAACATATCGGTGAGTTCTAAGTTAATATCTTTGTCGGTAATTTTTCCTTCGTAGGTAATTTCTTCCACATATACCTTGGAATTAAAGTTTTCTTTGGCATACGCATTGATTTTTTCACGGAACGCATCAATATTATCTTTGGAAACGGTTAAACCGGCAGCCAATTCATGTCCGCCAAATTTTAAGAGCAAGTCATCACAATAGGACAATGCTTCAAACATATTGAAGCCCTGCACCCCACGGCAAGATCCTTTTGCTTCATCGCCGTCAATCGCCATTAACACACAGGGTTTGCCATAACGCTCGGTAATTCTGGATGCCACAATCCCGATAACCCCGTGATGCCAGTCTTCTGAAGCTAACACAATCACTCTGTCGGTAGTGTGCAATTTATCTTTATCAATAATCTGACAAGCCTTTAATAAAATTTCCTGCTCAATGGTCTGGCGACGAACATTTTCATCACACAGCATTTTTGCCAGGGTTTCCGCTTCCTTCTTGTCGGAAGTGGTAAACAGTTTCACTGCATCCACCGCATTACCCAATCTGCCCACAGCGTTGATTCTGGGAGCAATGATAAAGCCCACGTGAGAAGAAGTCAGCACCTTGCCGGAAAGACCTGCTTCCTGAATCAGTGCTTTTAACCCTAAGTTCTGAGGGTCTCCCAGCAATTTTAAGCCTAAAGAAACGAATACTCTGTTTTCTTCGGTTAAGGTAACAATGTCTGCAATGGTACCTAAGCACAGCAAATCACCGTACTGGTCCAACAATTCTTTGGATTTTCCGCCACCTTCCAACGCTTCAATCAACTTAAATGCAACGCCAACACCGGAAAGTTCTTTAAAGGGATACGGACAATCCGGACGTTTGGGATTTACAATTGCGTAAGCCGGAGGTAACTGTTCCTTACATTTATGATGGTCGGTAATTACCACGGAGATGCCTAAAGAGGTGGCATAGCTGATATCGTCAAATGCGGTGATACCGCAATCGGCTGTGATAATCAGTCCTACCCCTTCATTTTTAAAAGACAGCACCGCTTCTTTATTCAAGCCGTATCCTTCATCTGAACGAGAAGGAATGTAATAAGAAACATTAGCTCCTTTGGATTTTAAGTACAGATACATAATGGAAACAGCGGTGATACCGTCAACATCGTAATCACCGTAAACCACTATTTTCTGATTTCCTGCAATAATTTCCTGAATTTTTTCTACTGCCTTTTTCATATCCAACAATAAAAACGGATCTAAAAGCGCATTTACATCAGGTTTTAAAAAACGAGTCGCCTGCTCGGGAGTTTCAATACCGCGGTTGCAAAGAACATTTGCACAAAGCGGATGCAATTTCAGCTCGTCTCCTATTTTTTTTGCCAATTCAGGGTTCGGCTGTTTTAACACCCATTTGCTTTTCTTCGTCATCATACAGGTCCTGCTTTCTTATATTTTTTTACATTATATCACTAAATAAAAAAAAATTCAAGATATATTTGAAAAAAAACTTTACAAATCAGCAAAGTTATGCTAGAATAGATACTGATATTTTGTATGTAATTATGCAAAAACGAATACAAAATCTCGAAAAAACGCCAAAAAAGGCAGAAATCCAAGCATTGGAGTTGAAGTGATTTGAAGGTTACCAGCGGAATCCGAAAAGG
>JAFYVF010000144.1 GCA_017549265.1 Clostridia bacterium | reverse complement strand
TTACCAATGCAGAGCTTCGTAAATCACTTCGGGCTCTCACAGATGATGCTGAATCGGAAGAATAACAGTTGCGCGGAGGAAAAATTATGCCGAAAGATGATGTACTTGAATTAGAAGGAACCGTAATTGACGCGTTGCCGAATGCTCAGTTTACGGTTGAATTAGAAAATGGGCACAAAATTTTATCCCATATCTCAGGAAAATTAAGAATGCACTACATTAAAATTCTGCCGGGAGATAAAGTTACTTTAGAAATGTCTCCTTATGATTTAACCAGAGGCAGAATTGTATGGAGAGCGAAATAATAGGAGGTAAATACTCATGAAAGTAAGACCGTCTGTAAAAAAAATCTGCGAAAAATGTAAAGTTATCCGCAGAAAAGGAAATATCATGGTAATTTGCGAAAACCCCAAACACAAACAGAAACAGGGCTAATCGCTGATACTACCAAAAACCGCCCGCTTTGCGGCAAATCCAAACTTTTTGTGAAAAAGGCGCGGCTGTACAGAGTTCCTCTGTATGCCTTTTTTGCAGGATGTTTGCTTCATATAGGAATGATGCTTGAATCATTCCGCCTGCTCTCATTGTGAGAGGGAAACGGTTTCACTAATCGTTTTCGCGGGAAACCGCCAACAAAACACACGAATTTAAACACAAGAAAATCAGGAGGTGTAGATTCAAATGGCAAGAATTGCTGGTATCGACTTACCCAGAGAAAAAAGAGTAGAAATCGGTTTGACCTATATCTACGGAATTGGTGTTTCTGCTTCCAGAAGAATTTTAAAAGAAACCGGAATCAATCCCGACACCAGAGTTAAAGATTTAACCGATGAAGAAGTAGCGAAATTAAGAGATAATATTGACAAAAACCATGTAGTTGAAGGTGATCTTCGCCGTGACGTTGCAATGGACATCAAACGTTTGATTGAAATTGGATGTTACAGAGGAACCAGACACAGAAAAGGTCTGCCTTGCAGAGGTCAGAGAACCAAAACCAACGCAAGAACCAGAAAAGGTCCCAGAAAAACTATGGCAAACAAAAAGAAATAATCTTTTTGCTTGGGTTTCCCATACGGCAGGCAGGCTAAGAAGTCTGTTGCCTAGAAGAATCGAAGTGTAGAGATGCACTTTAACGAAAGGAATGAGAAAATCAAATGGCTAAAGCGGTTAAAAGAACAACCAGAAGAAGAAAAGAGAAAAAGCACATTGAGAAAGGTGCAGTTCATATTCAGTCTTCTTTCAACAATACAATCGTAACCATCACTGACGTTGCAGGTAATGCACTTTCTTGGGCATCCGCAGGTGGTCTGGGCTTCAGAGGCTCCAGAAAAAACACCCCGTTTGCTGCACAGATGGCTGCTGAAACTGCTGCAAAAGCTGCTATGGAACATGGCTTAAAAACTGTTGAAGTTTTCGTAAAAGGTCCCGGTTCCGGTAGAGAAGCTGCAATCAGAGCACTGCAGACTGCAGGTTTAGAAGTTACCATGATTAAAGACGTAACTCCTATTCCTCACAACGGATGCAGACCTCCGAAGAGAAGAAGAGTATAATCTCTTTTGGAGAACATTATTATTTGAAATTTAGGATTTTGGCGATAAGCCAAAGAATACAAGTGGAGGTGCAAAACAAATGGCAAGATATACAGGTGCAGTGTGCCGTCTTTGCAGAAGAGAAAATCAGAAACTTTTCTTAAAAGGTACCAGATGTTTTTCTGAAAAATGTGCACTGTCTAAAAGAGCTTATGCTCCCGGACAGCACGGCCAGGCAAGAAAGAAAATGTCTGAATACGGCGTTCAGCTGCGTGAAAAACAGAAAACTAGAAGATATTATGGCGTATTAGAAGGTCAGTTTGCAAACTACTACGAAATGGCTGTTAAAAAAGCAGGCATCACCGGTGAAAACTTACTGATCATCTTAGAATCCAGATTAGACAACATCGTTTACAGATTAGGTTGGGCTACTTCCAGACCTGAAGCTAGACAGTTAGTTAGACACGGTCACTTCGAAGTAAACGGTCAGAAAGCAAACATTCCTTCCATCTTACTGAAGGCAGGAGATACCATCACCATTAAAGATAAGAGCCGCAGCTCTGAAAAGATTAAAGCTGTTTTAGAAACTACCGATTCCAAAGTAGTTCCTCTGTGGTTAACTTTAGATAAAAACGCATTAAGCGCTTCTATCGTAAGAATGCCCACCAGAGACGAAATCGATCTGGAAGTTGAAGAACACTTAATCGTTGAGTTGTACTCCAAATAAGATATTGACTTTGCTTTTATGCTTTCTCCGATCGTTTTTTGGTCGGAGGAGGCGGTTAAGTCAGTATGGCTGACCCAAAGAGCGTAAAAACTCCAAAAAGTTAGAAAATAAGATTGAACACCAGTAGGTGAGGAGGGTCACAATATGATTTTAATTGAAAAACCCAATATCGAATTTTTAGACCGGTCACCCAGCGGTGATTATGCTAAATTTTCCTTAAGCCCGTTAAATCGGGGATATGGTACTACCCTTGGTAACAGCTTGAGAAGAATTCTGTTATCTTCTTTGGAAGGTGTTGCTCCCACCAGCGTGAAAATTGATGGTGTGGTACACGAATTCTCCACCATTCCCGGTGTGAAAGAAGATGTAACCGAAATTATTCTGAATGTGAAAAATATCGCTGCAAAACTGTTCTGCGACGGTCCCAAAACCGTGATTTTAGAGGCAGACGGCGAATGTGTTTTAACTGCCGGCGATATCAAACCGGATGCAGAAGTGGAAATTAAAAATCCCGAACTGCACATTGCAACCTTAAACAAAGACGCAAAATTCTACATGGAAATTGTGTTTGACCACGGTATCGGATACGTTCCTTCCGAACTGAATAAAACTCCGATGCTGCCTGTGGGTGCAATTCCGGTTGACTCCATTTATACTCCTGTGAAGAAGGTAAATGCAACTGTTGAAAACACC
>JAFYVF010000143.1 GCA_017549265.1 Clostridia bacterium | reverse complement strand
CACTAAAAGCCATTTTGTTTTAAAATTCATATCAAAAAACACTGTGATAGACTCACAGTGTTTGTTTGTTTTTTTGTTTTGTGTTATTTTCTTTTCACGTGAAAAGGGGCGGCCCCATCCAATAGACCGCCCCTCCGGAGGAGTGAGGATTCATCCTCAATATTTTCCGATGCAATCGGAGAAATGTCTTTTAGTTTGACTGCGAAAACAATTGCTGTGAAACAATTTCGTATGTCATCTGATTTTCACTATAGTGAATCTTTAAAAATTCGGTTGGTTTTTCAGTGAAATTTTCGGTAGTGGCGGTATCATAGGCAACCGACAATACCCGCACGCCGTCTTTTATGGATTTTAATTCTGTTTTATCGCCACGATGTATCACTAAAATATTTTTTCCTTGATGCTGTGCCTCAGAAAGCATCGAGAAGAACAAATCTTCTTCTTGCTGTCTGGAGAACGAAATCGGGTCTTCCAAGCAGATGATAATATTGTTTTTTTCTGTTTGTAACGTATCTTTCAAACGGTTCCATTCGGTCATGCGTTTGTTTAAAATCTGACCTTCTAAGTTATCCACGGTAATGATTTCAATATCCTCGTGTTCAATTTCGGCAGTTTTAAAAGGATATATCATATTTTGGGCACGTTCTTTCACTCTTGCGGAAATCAAATGATCCCACAGGGTATCATAACTTTTTCTGCCACCGTAGATGGAGAATGCGTGGGGCAGTCCCAGATTTTCCGACATCGCATCTATTTTGGGAAGTTTATCGGTTAACGTGATTTCACGGCTCAGCTGATATTCTTCGTTAGTTACGATACGCTGATAGCCGTCCGGATTTAAGACAGTGTAGGTACCGTTGGAATTCTTTTTCGCATAAACGGCAGGTGCCACGGTTTTTATTTCACATTCTGCCAGAATACCTTCATATTCCAAAATTAAAGTTTCGGTGGAAATATCGTCTCCGTAATAGAAACCGTCCTCTAAGTAACCGTTGTTATTTTTTAAGGAAAGACGAATACGGGAGGGGTCAACATCCATGGGATTTCCGTTTTCGTCGTAGACGGTGCACACAATCTTTTTGGGAATGTTGCGAAATACCACTGCATCTTCCACGTAGATACCGTAGGCTTTGGGAGTTTCGTTTTGGGTGAGAATTCCCAAACCGTTGGCAACGGCACGTTCATATCCCTGAGATAAAGGATGAATGTATGCCAGTTCGCCTGTGGTGGGGTCTTTTACGGCACATTGGGTAGAGCCACCGCCATCTAATGCCACAGCGTAGTAGGCACCTTGTTCTTTGCAGAGCTCAGCCATTTTTTGTAGGGTAAGTCCTTTTTGGTTCACGGCGGTAACAATCCAGAGGGTTTTTCCGTCTTCGGAAATGCCGATGGCAGGGAAAGAGGTGGAGCTTTTCGGGTAAGACATTTTTTTCACCACTGCCCCTTCTTCTACCAGTAGGGAACCGCCACCTACAGTGAAATCAGGCACAAATTCCAGCTGGGGGGTGGTTAAAATTTCCAAAGTAACTTCGTCTCCTACCTGAACCTGATCAAATAAGGTGGTTAAATCAGATAATCCTGCCAACACATAGCCATTTTCGGGAATGGTAACGGGAGGCATATCCCGACGAATTTCAGTTAAGATGCCGTCTTCTACCACCAGTTCCACCAAAGTTCCGTGAGACCCTAAGGATTCTTCTCCCCAGTGACGGTCAAATAGGGCAATTCCATCCAAAGAGGAATATTTATTGTATGTTTTTACAAATTCAAACACTTCTCCTCGGAAACCAACGGTAATTTGGTTGGAGTAAATATCAAAGGAGTACTGATGGTCGTCTTTATAAGCAAATGAATAAGCAGATTCTTCCAAAGCGTTGGATAAGAGGTCACCGTCTTTTTGATTGTAGCCCACGGCAGAGCCTTTGTTTTCTCCGTCGGAACGGTTAAAGTAGTCTGCATTGACAATCAAAGCTGCTCCGTTATCGTTTCCGATATCCAGTGCAGGTTTTAAGGTGCTTGCCCCTTCAGACGGATACATCAGATCCAGTTTGATATTGGGATTTGTCAAATCGCAGGTAACCACCTGATAACTGAAAAATCCGCCGTTTTCAATCTCGGTCACTTTGGTTACCCAAACGCCGGAGAGGGGACTGTATGTAATCTTTTCTGCCACATTTTCATTGGCAAATGCTGCAGTTTGGACAAAAAGAACCATAATCATCAGCATCGCCAGACATTTTTTCATGATTTTTGTATATCTCAATGGTATTTGACTCCTTTCCAAGAGTATCTTTATCTTTTTGGACGAAAGTAAAAATCAAAAAGTTCGTTTTTTTGAATTTTTTTGAAATGATTATATCGAAGAAGACGTTTTTTGTCAAGATGCGTGGGAAAGGAATCTGGAAAATGTATCCAATTTTCCAAATTATTTTTTTGAATATTTCCCAAAAAAACTTGACGAAATCGGAAAAATACATTAAAATATATGGTGTGAAAGAATAGGGTTTATCCCATGAATAATAAAAAGGGAGTGGAAAAGCTTTGAAACGATTTATCGCAGCTTGTTTAGTGTTTGTAATGACAGTGTTGCAAGGCTCTGTTTGTTTTGCCAGAGAAGTTTCCACCTATGATGTGCTGTTGAATATGGATCCTGATTTTATAGAGCGCTTCCAGCAGGGAGGTCTGCCGGAAGAAATGGTGCGTTCTTTTATGGATGTGCTGGATGAAGAGGCAGACAAGCTTCAGAAGCCGGAAGACAGAGAAACCCTGGAAAGCTACTTTCTTTCTTTGTTGTTGTTATACATCTTCCAGCAGGAAAAGTATTTGCCCGTTATGGTTACCTTTGACCAGGCTTTCCAAGAGGAAGTGACCTATATCGCAGAAACAGGTCGTGTGCCCAAAAGTATGGAAATCTTTTTCTATTCCGTTATGGGAAATCATTTTGCCAATGTTCCCCCTGCGGAAGAAGACAGCGCAGATCCTGAGATAGAACCTGAGACTACTGCGAAACCGGAACCCACCAAGGAGCCTGTTCCCACTTCCCCGCCGATTTTCAGTGATTTAGACGGTTATGATTGGGCTAAGCCTTCCTTATACTATTTGGAGCACTACGGATACATAAGCGGTTATGCTGACGGAACGTTCCGCCCGGGAAATGCGATTACCCGTGCAGAGCTTTGCTCTTTGGTAGCAAAGGCATTGTTGGATAACAGTTACCGTTATGAATCCAGTCAGTATACGGATGTTTCGGAGGACAGCTGGTACTATGATGCACTGCTTACTGCTGAATATTTCTCGCTGTTTCAATGGATTTACGAAGACGAATTTAATCCGGATGAGTATGTGACCCGTCAGGAAATGTGTGCCGTGATTTACCGTGCATACCGACGGAGTGCTTCCGATCTGGTGCGATTAAAACCCTGCTATGATTTCTTGGATTTTGCTCAGATTTCCAATTATGCTTATGACCCCATTCAAAGACTTCAGCAGGCAGGCTGTATCAATGGATATGAGAACGGAGAATTTTTACCGTTAAAATTAGCCACTCGTGCGGAGGTGGCAAAGGTAATTGCCACTGTGATGTGGTTGGCGAATTGATAGGAATTGAACTATTTGGAAAGGAATGTACCTATTTATGAATCGGATGAAAAAAATTGTAATGTTGTTATTGTCGTTTTGCCTGCTTACCGTTGGCGTATTTGCCCAGCCGGTTACCCCTCCCGAAACGGCACCTTCGGAACCGGAGACACCTGTTGTGACGGAGCCTGTTCCGGTTGCAACAGAGGCTCCCGTGGCAACCGAAGCACCTCAGCCCACAGTAGCCCCCCAGCCTACAGCAGCCCCCAAAACCACAGCGGCGCCGGTAGCTCCTGTGATTCCGCAAGTACCTGCAGCACCTGTGGCAACCGAAGCACCGACTCCCACTCCCGAACCCACACCATTCCCGTTAGACGGCACAAAGGTTACTGTTTTGTTCACTTCAGACATTCACGGCAATTTCCTTCAGAATGCAGAGACAGGTACTTTAGGCTATTCCGGGATTGCGGCAATTAAGCGTTCTCTTCCCGGCAGTGTGCTGGTAGACAGTGGTGACTATTTAACTTCCACCATGTTTATTACCGAAGAAAGCATCAACGAAATTGTCACCTTGATGAGTGCAGCCGGATATGATATTGCAGGGGTCGGAGAAGCTGACCTGGAAAACGGCGTTGACCTTTTGAAAAAGGTGCAGGCAAATGCTTATTTTCACATGTTATCCACCAACGTTACCCTGGGAGCTACCCGTCAGCCGTTGTTGGATGATTATGAAATTATTGAAGTAAATGGTGTAAAACTT
>JAFYVF010000142.1 GCA_017549265.1 Clostridia bacterium | reverse complement strand
GTGGCAGCGCTGTTAATCAAAGCTATCGGCAAACAGTTAGTTTGTGTGCACGTAAACCACGGTCTGATGAGAAAAGGCGAATCTGAAGACGTTATCGAAGTGTTCCGCAATCAGATGGACGCAAACTTAATCTATGTGGACGCTACCGACCGTTTCTTAGATTTACTGGCAGGTGTTTCCGACCCTGAGCAAAAACGTAAAATCATCGGTGGCGAATTTATCAAAGTGTTTGACGAAGAAGCAGCAAAATTAGAAGGTATCGAATTTTTGGCACAGGGTACCATTTATCCCGATATTTTAGAAAGCATCAAAGCGGCAGAAAGCGGCAAGCCCGTAAAAAGCCATCATAACGTAGGCGGTCTTCCCGACGATATGAAGATGGAACTGGTAGAACCTTTGAAACTGCTCTTTAAAGACGAAGTTCGTGTGGTTGGGGAAGCACTTGGTCTGCCCCACGCTATGGTATACTGTCAGCCCTTCCCGGGTCCCGGACTTGGCGTTCGTTGCTTAGGCGCCATCACTCGTGACAGACTGCACGCCTTAAGAGAAGCAGATGCCATCTTAAGAGAAGAATTCGATAAATGCGGACTGGCTGAAACCGTTTGGCAGTATTTCATTTCCGTGCCCGATATGAAGAGCGTTGGCGTTCGTAATGAAATGCGTTACGAAGGCTGGCCTGCCATCATCCGTGCGGTAAACACCGTGGATGCTATGACCGCCACCATTGAAGAAATCCCCTACGCAGTGCTTCATAAAATCACTGCCCGCATCACCTCCGAAGTGGAAGGCATTAACCGTGTTCTTTTCGACCTCACTCCCAAGCCGACCGGCACCATCGAGTGGGAATAATACCATAAAAATTATCAAAGTTGCTGCTCTGCCGATTTCGGCGGGGCAGTTTTCTTTTTGTTTTGTAAAAATCCGCCAAAAATAATAAGTTTCCTGAAAATATTCCAAAAAAATTCAAAAAAATATTCCGAAAATATATTGACAAATAGTGTGTAGTATGTTAAAATATTTTCCAAATTGAAAAACGCAAAGATGCGGAATAGTAAGCAAAAAACTTTCGCCAAAGAGAGATGTCGGTTGCTGCGAGACATTGGGAAAGATTTGCTGAACTCACCGCGGAGCGGCTGCCGTGAACTAACAGTAGGGGCAGACGGGAACTCCCGTAACAGAGTCGTGATGTGTTAGCATCGGAAAGTGCATCCTTTATAGGATGAAGAAGAGTGGTACCGCGGAAACTATGGCTTGAACGTTTTCGTCTCTTTGAACCAACGAAGAGACGGGAACGTTTTTTTGTTGGTATCAATTCTACTTTGATATATTGAAAGGAGTTTTCAAACATGAGAACAATTCACGTTACTGACATTACGCTTAAAAAACTTTCAGAGGACCGTGCAGTTTCCTTATTATTCCGTGAAAAATCGGCGATTGCAAACTGTGCAGATAAACTTGGTGTGAATGCCATTGAATTACCTTGTGTGAAAAATCTTCGTGAGGATACCATTATTTATAAAACCATTGCGCAGAATGTTGGAACTGCCACCCTTGCAATCCCTGTTGGGTTTGACAAAGAAAATATGGCAGACGTGTGGGAATGTATTAAAGATGCAAAAAATCCTCGTCTGCAGGTTGAACTTCCCGTTTCCACCATTCAGATGGAATATACTTATCATGTGAAACAGGCAGTGATGCTGGAAAAAATTGTTGAACTGGTGAAAGAAGCAAAAGCATACTGCAAAGATGTGGAATTTTCTGCACTGGATGCCACCAGAGCAGATGCGGAATTTCTGATTACCGCTGCCAAAGAAGCAGCGGCAAACGGTGCCACCCTGGTGACTCTTTGTGATGATGCAGGCGTTTCCACTCCCGATGAGATTGCAGCGTTGGTTGCAACTGTGAAAGAAGCTGTAAACATTCCTGTGTATGTTCAGGTTTCCGACCGTATCAATATGGGGGTTGCAGCTGCATTTTCTGCCATTGGTAAGGGTGCTGACGGCATCAAATGTGCAATGGCAGGAAAAGACATTCTCCTCTCAGGCGAATTTTCTGATGCAATGCGTGCCTGCGGTGCGCAAATTGATGCAGAAATCAAGCTGGATGTTACCAAAATTCATACCAGTATTGAGGATATGGTTGCAGCAATCAATCATAGCGAATATGAGAATACAGAAGCAGTAAGCGAGAAGAAAAAGATTTTATTGGATGCAGATTCCTCGGTTGCACAGGTAGCGCAGGCTGCTGCCGTTTTAGGATATGAACTGTCCGATTCCGATGTGGGTAATGTGTATAAAGTGCTGATGCAGGTTTGCGAAAAGAAAGGTGCAGTGGGCTCCAAAGAATTTGAAGCACTGATTGCAAGCTCTGCGATGCAGGCGCCGTCTACCTACCATTTTGAAACCTACACCACCACCAGCTCCAATGTGGCAACCTCCATGTCTCAGGTAACCCTAAAACGAAATGATGAGACCATCTGTGGTGTTGCCAACGGAGACGGACCCATTGACTCCGCTTTTCGTGCTATCGAACAGTGCATCGGTCATCACTATGAATTAGATGATTTCCAGGTGCAGTCTGTCACCGAAGGGAAGGAAGCACTGGGTTCTGCTCTGGTAAGACTGCGCAACAACGGAAAACTGTATTCCGGCAACGGCACTTCCACCGACATTGTTGCCGCAAGCATCAGAGCATACATCAATGCGCTCAATAAAATTGTGTTTGAGGAGGCATAACATGAAGATTGTATTTTCCACCAAGAACGTTGCTCGGGCAACCTTTTTGGATACCTGCCGTTATGCCTTTGATTACGGATTTCACGGCTTTGAAATCTATGATGCCATCAAAGAAAGAAATACCCATCACGACAGCATGTTAAGACGGGACCGCGCTGCGGATGCCAAACGAAAACTGGTAAACCGCAATCTTGCGGTTTGTGCACTTCGTATGCCCGAAAGTATGGAAAGTGAACACACCACAGCGGAGTTGGTGGCAAACTATGTGGATATGGCTGCAGCTTCGGGCATTGAACATGTGATTGTTTCGCTTGCCGATGATGTTTCCTTTGATTTGCTGGATGAAAAACTTTCTGCCGCAGTGAAAAAAGCAGAAAACAGCGATGTGAACATTCTTTTTGAAACCGTTGGCCCCCTTGCCAACACCGAGAATGTGATCGGCATTATCAATCATTTTTCCTCCGCAGCCATCGGAGCAGCATGGAACGTGAGAGGTACTTATTTTGATGCTGCAGAAACCTCCGAAACCACCATCAAAACCCTGGGGGCATACATCAAGTATGTTCGTCTCGGTGATATGAAGGATGGCAAAACAGTTTTGATTGGTGAGGGCGAACTGGACGTAGCCAAGTTGATTGGCGCACTCTCCTCCTTAAACTATGAAGGCTATATCTGTGCGGCATGGAATGATGAAATTTCGGACGCAGATATTGTGTTAACCCATTTTGCCAACTATATTGCGCAGTTAAACCGCGATAAGAAAACTTTTGATAAAGCATACTACAACAGAGATAAATCAGGCACATTCGTGTGGAAAAAATACGATGTGATTGATGCCACCTTTGCCGATGTTTTAGACACCATGGCAGAAAAATATCCCGACCAGTATGCGTTTAAATATCCCACCCTGGATTATACCAGAACCTATGAACAGTTCCGTCGTGATGTGGATGAATGTGCTGCCGCATTGATTTCTTTGGGCGTAAAAGCAGGAGACCACGTGGCAGTGTGGGCAACCAATGTGCCCGAATGGTATCTCACTTTCTGGGCAACCACCAAAATCGGTGCTGTTTTGGTAACGGTGAATACTGCTTACAGGATTCACGAAATTGAATATCTCTTAAAGCAGTCCGATACCCACACCCTTGTGATGATTGAATATTGCAAGGATATCAATTACAAAGAAATTGTTTCTGAGCTTTGCCCGGAACTTGCAACCTTAGAACCCGGCAAACCCTTGTATTCCAAGAAACTGCCTTTCTTAAGAAATGTGGTAACCGTTGGATTCTCTATGGACGGTTGCTTAACCTATGAACAAATGCTCTCCCGTTCTTCTTTGGTTCCCAGAGAAGAAGTGCGTCGCCGTGCATCTTTGGTGAAACCGGATGATGTTTGCAATATGCAGTACACCTCCGGCACCACAGGATTCCCCAAAGGAGTTATGCTGACTCACAGAAATATTGTCAATAACGGGAAAACCATTGGAGACAGAATGGATTTATCCACCGCAGACCGTATGATGATTCAGGTACCCATGTTCCACTGTTTCGGCATGGTGCTTTCTATGACCTCCATGATGACCCACGGCGGAACTCTTTGTCCCATTCCCTATTTTTCGCCCAAGTCCTCTCTTGCCTGTGTCAACGATGAGAAAATCACTTGCTTTAACGGCGTTCCCACCATGTTTATTGCCATGTTTAATCATCCCGACTTTGCAAAAACCGATTTCTCTTATATGAGAACGGGGATTATGGCAGGTGCAAACTGTCCCGCCGACTTAATGCGCAGAGCCTCTGTGGAAATGAATATGCGTGAAATCATCTCGGTTTACGGGCAAACAGAAGCCTCTCCCGGCTGTACCATGGGGGAAGTGAACGAAGACCTTGACCACCGTGTTGAAACGGTGGGAAGTGCATTCCCCGGTGTGGAATGTAAAATCATCGACCCGGAAACAGGGGAAGAACTGCCCGACGGTGAAAGCGGTGAATTTGTTGCCCGTGGCTTTAACATTATGAAAGGCTACTACAAAATGCCCGAAGCAACCGCACAGGCGATTGACGCAGACGGATGGCTTCATTCCGGCGACATTTGTATGAGAACACCCGACGGATATTACAAAGTAACCGGCAGATTAAAGGATATGATTATCCGTGGCGGTGAAAACTTGTATCCCAGAGAAATTGAAGAATTTTATCTGACCAACCCCAAAGTCCGTGATGTTCAGGTGATTGGTGTTCCCGATGAACGCTACGGGGAAGAATGCTGTGCCTGGGTAATTCTGCATAAGGGAGAAACCGCCGACGAAAACGAAATGAAGGAATACGGCTATGCATCCATTGCCAGACATAAAGTGCCAAAGTATTTTATGTTTGTGAACGAATTCCCCATGAATGCGGCAGGTAAAATCCTAAAATATAAAATGCGTGACGAATCTGCAGAAAAGTTAGGCTTAAAAAAATAATCAATGGCATAAAAAAACAGACAGTTGGTGAAAACTGTCTGTTTTTTATGATTGGAACGATTAGAAATTGATGGGGGTATCCTTTCATTGGGAGTAGCTGAATATATTTTTAAAATGATTTATTCTGCTACGTCTTCTGTTACTGCTTCTTCCCAGTATTCTGCTACTGGTGCGGCTTCTTCTGTATACAAATCTCTAGATAGCTGATCAATGCGGGCAGATTGCTGAGTCATGCAGATATTGTAGTAACTGTTCAAACTCGACATATTGTATCCTAAAACAGCTGTTATGCCAACAACTAAAATCAACAGCACAATTACCGAAACTATCAGAAAATTTGAGCGTTTCTGTAGTTTTTTTACCTTTGTGATTAGGAGATTCGTTTCGGAAATCTGAGTTGGTTTTTCATATCCGCAAGTAGGACAAAACGCAGTATCACATTCGTGACGACATTTGGGACAAATCCACATCATAAAAACTTCCTTTCATTTTACCGATTATTTTTCAGAAATCCAATCGTATTTTGCCATAATTTAATTGTATGTTTTGAAACTAAGATACTGAGCAGGAGAGGTGCACTAATTATTGCATATCCGAGTAACACTGCAACAGCTCCTAAGAAAAAATCCTCGGGATTATACCACCAGAAGTCAAATGCATAAGACAAAAGACGACCAATATATATCGTTGCAATTAAAGTAAGTATTCCAAACAAAATCCAAACGAAAATTCTCCAGGATTTATAAAGTTTGATCATTTTTTGTGCTTGTTTTTCCAATAAATCCACTTCGGAATATTGGTTAGGCATTTGATATCCGCAGAGGGGACAAAAGGGGGTATCACATTCGTGACGACATTTGGGACAAATCCACATCATAAAACATTCCTTTCGGGCATAAATTTTTTTATTTTGTCAAATTCTGTATGATACACAATCATTGTAGCACAGCAATCCGCATTTGTCAATCGGAGAGTTGTGCAAGAGTTCGCTTATCTTTTGTTCAACAAAAAAATGTAAGGTTACGACACTTCTTCACTCTTCACTATTCCTTATTACCTTCCAAAAATCCGTGAGGAATGTCAGATAATAGTGAAGAAGGAATAGGGAATAAGTAAAAATCCGCACACAGTAGTGTACGGATTTTTGGTGGAGGGAGATGGATACTCTGCGCCCCTTGATTTTTCGACCGCTCTTAGCGGTGAGCGAAAAATCTTCGTTGCTCGAGACTTTGCGAGACCAATTGCCGTTGGCACTTGGCCGCTTCGACGAACCGTTCGATGGTTCTCATCCATCTTTTGTATTCACGAAATGTGTATGGTTTAAGGCACTTCTTCACTCTTCACTATTCCTTATTACCTTCCAAAAATCCGTGAGGAATGTCAGATAATAGTGAAGAAGGAATACGGAAAAAGTAAAAATCCGCACACAGTAGTGTACGGATTTTTGGTGGAGGGAGATGGATTCGAACCATCGAAGCAAGATGCAACAGATTTACAGTCTGCCCCCTTTGGCCACTCGGGAACC
>JAFYVF010000141.1 GCA_017549265.1 Clostridia bacterium | reverse complement strand
GGGGATTTATAACTCCTCCTATACCATTTATAACTGGTTGTTTGTGGTATCCACTGCAGGGCTTCCTGTTGCGATTTCCAAAATGGTGGCAGAGGCAACCGCACAAGGAAACTACGGCGAGGCGAGAAAAATCTTTCGCATTTCACAAATGCTGCTTCTTTGCGTTGGGATTGTAGCCGCAGGGGCAATGTTTTTCTTTACACATCAGTTTTCCAATGTAATTAGTGCTCCCAGTGCATTTCTTACTATGCAGTGTATGGCACCCAGTTTGTTCTTCGTTTCTTTGGCAAGCAGTTACCGCGGTTTTTATCAGGGGCAGCAAAATATGCTTCCCACTGCAATTTCCGAAGTAATTGAGGCGTTTTCTAAGTTGGCGCTTGGGTTAAGCTTGGCGTTTTTTGCAATGCAGACCTACGGGGAATACTACATTGGTTCTGCCGGTGCCATTTCGGGGGTTACCATCGGCACTGCAATCAGTTGTTTGTATCTGATTCTTTATAATGCATTTAACATCCGAAAATTCCCCACACAGAATGCTTCCCAAAAGATGCCTTCTTCCAAAAAAGTATTGGGTAAGTTAGTGCGGATTGCTATTCCTGTTACGATTGGGGTTTCCGTATTCACCTTAACTTCTGTCATTGATACCGCTATGGTTATGAATCAGTTGCAAGGATTGGGTTACATCGAAGAGCAGCGTCTTTCTATGTTTGGCTACTTAAACCGTGCCATTGCACTCTTTAACTTGCCTCCCACCATTATTGCGGCAATTGCTATTTCCATCGTGCCAACCATTGCGGCAGCATTGGCTTTGAAAAATAATCAGACTGCTATTCGCAATGCGAAATCTGCACTCAGAATTACCATTTTGTTTGCAGTACCCTGTGCGGCAGGTATTTCTGCCTTGGCACAACCGATTTTAAAACTGTTGTATCACGACGGAAACTATTCATTCCTCTTAAATATTATGGGGATTGCGGTTGTATTTGTGACCATGGTGCAGGTATGTAACGCCATTTTGCAAGCGTGGGGACACGTTTGGCTACCTGTAAAAAACATGTTTATCGGTGGGGTAGTGAAAGTAGTTATCAATCTGTTGTTGGTATCTCGTCCCGAAGTGAATATCAATGGGGCGCCCATCGGAACGCTTTTATGCTATATGACCGTAATGACCTTAAATATTTATGATTTAAAACGAATCACCGGTATGAAATTCGAGTTTTCAAGCTTTATCTTAAAACCTGTGATTACAGCGATTGCAACCGCAGCAGGTGCAATTTTATGTCATACACTGCTCTCAAACTTTATCAGTAGTAATGTAGTGTTGGTAGGCGCATCCATCTGTGTGGGCGGATTGTTCTATCTCATCAGCTTATTTGCCGTCAAAGGTCTCCAGGAAGACGATGTTGCTCTTCTTCCCAAAGGCGAAAAAATCGGTAAGATTTTAAAGAAATTCCATTTGATTTAGTTCTTGACACCGTTCATGAAATGGCTTGTGACGAAGCTCGGCACGGAAGAGAACCTTGAAGGGATATTCTTTATCAAAAAAGGAGTTTACAATGAAGAAAAGAATGAAAATAGTTGTGCTGTTTTTTTGCGTAGCATTATTGCTGTGTTCATGTAGTGGTAATCAGCCAAAATATATTACGTTAGATTTCAACGATGGAGGAGCTACTCTTGAGGATTGTCCTACTACTGAAGCGGCTATTTTAAAACAAGAAAATTTTCCATTTTCAAAGTGGGTCTTATATGAAGATGGTTTGTTTTGCATATATGGAAAAAGACTGTCGGTTTCAGACTCTAACACCGAAGATTTACCGTGGCATGAAGAACGTGCATTGATAAAACATGTGTATATTGCAGACGGCATTACCAAAATTCCGCATTTTGCTTTTAAAGAATGTGTCAATTTGGAAACAGTGAGATTACCGGACACATTGGAAACCATAGGTTTGTCAGCGTTTCGTGATTGCCTGAATTTGCAGGAAATCTCTCTTCCTGAGGGACTTACACAAATTGACTATTGGGCTTTTTCATGTTGCAACAGTTTGAAAGAAATCACTATCCCCGGTACAATCAAGCATTTGGATAACTACGCGTTTCAGGGCTGTGAGAATCTGGAACGTATTATCATATCCGAAGGGGTCGAAACAATTGGATTTGACGTGTTTGAAGATTGTGTGAATTTACAAAGTGTTGTTTTTCCCACGAGTCTGAAAGAAATTGATGTGTATACATTTAGAAACTGTTCTAAACTAACAGATATTTATTATATGGGTCCACAACAGGATGTAATTCCTATTTCGGTAGAGCCGAAAGGGAATGAACCGTTATTTGAAGCAACCATTCACTTTAATGATGAGATGTAAGTTAGTAAAATACAACGCTACTTAAAAAGCGATATGTCCGGTATTTTATTTTGGAGGTTTGATGATGCAAACAGGAAAAAGATTTTTTTTAGTATTACTTTGTATGGCGTTGATGTTCTTGAGTTCCGGATGTCAGAATAACACGGTAAATCCTTACCTGCAGACGGGAAATGACCTTCGGGTGATGTCTGCCATTGATTCCTTAAAGGAATCTTGGAAAGAAATTTACAAGAAATATGAATTCAATAGTGATAGTAAGGTTGAAGATAAGCATCTTCAAATTATTCATACTAATGTTATCAATATGAAAGAAGATATAGAATTGGACGATCAAAGTTGGGAAGAACGATTTGAAAGTATTGACTATATCGTGGAATTTGAACTGCTGACAAACTATTTCAATTCATCACCTTATTATTACAATGTACACACGAATGATTGTGTTGTTGTTTATCGGGACGGCAGAACAGAGGTAACGAACAGTATGTTGAAAAAATATTCTGCTACAACTTATCTTCATGATTATTCACCTATGATTGAATCCATTGAGGATTTGGGTAGTGAATATAATCAGGTGATAAAATTACCGTAATAAATCAAAAAAAGAGTGTTGCATTTGCAACACTCTTTTTGTATGCTTTGGATTTTTTTGGTATGGTTTTAATAAGCTTTACCCCAATAGAGCATTTTTTTCGCAGGTTTTCCGCAACATACGCATTTGTCGGAGATTTCTTCCTGTTCAAAGGGGATACAACGGCTGGTAACAGTGGTTTCTTCTTTAATCTTAATTTCACATGCTTCGTCACCGCACCACATTGCTTTGATAAAGCCGGGTTTGTTCTGCGCAATATCTTTTAATTCGTCAAAGTCCTTTGCCACGGAAGTGGTTTCTTCTCTGTGCGCCAGTGCTTTCTGGAACAGGGCATCCTGAATGGTAGCAAGCATTTCTTTTACTTCTTGGGCAATGTTATCCAAAGATACTACTTTCTTTTCACGGGTATCACGACGAACTAAAACAGCCTGATTGTTTTCAATATCTTTAGGTCCTAATTCAATTCTTAAGGGTACACCTTTCATTTCGTATTCTGCAAATTTCCATCCGGGAGACTTGTCGCTATCGTCTACTTTTACGGTGAAATTAGAAAGCATTTCTTTTACTTCCCGACATTTATCGAGCACCCCTTCTTTATGCTGAGCGATGGGGATTAATGCCACTTGGATGGGAGCAATATTGGGAGGTAACACCAGACCGGAATCGTCACCGTGCACCATAATAATCGCACCGATTAAACGGGTAGAAACACCCCAAGAGGTTTGATGAACATTGGTTAATTTATTGTCTTTGCCGGTAAATTCAATACCAAATGCTTTTGCAAAACCGTCGCCAAAGTTATGGGAGGTACCGCTCTGCAGAGCTTTCCCGTCGTGCATTAAGCTTTCGATGGTGTAGGTTGCAACCGCACCTGCAAATTTTTCTTTATCGGTTTTCTGACCTTTCACCACAGGGATCGCTAAGTATTTTTCGCAGAAGTCAGCGTATACGTTCAGCATACGGATGGTTTCTTCCTGAGCTTCCTCAGCGGTAGCGTGAGCGGTGTGACCTTCCTGCCATAAGAATTCACAGGAACGAAGGAAGGGACGGGTGGTTTTTTCCCATCTTACCACGGAACACCACTGATTGTATAATTTGGGTAAATCTCTGTAGGACTCAATAATATTTGCATAGTGGTCACAGAATAAGGTTTCACTGGTGGGACGCACACACATACGTTCAGCCAGCTTTTCGTGACCGCCGTGGGTTACCCAAGCCACTTCGGGAGCAAAACCTTCCACGTGGTCTTTTTCTTTGTTTAACAAGCTTTCAGGGATAAACATGGGCATATACACGTTTTCGTGGCCTGTTTCTTTAAATTTCTGATTTAATACTTTCTGGATGTTTTCCCAGATAGCGTAGCCGTAGGGACGGATAATCATACAACCTCTCACGGAGGAGTAATCAACCAAGTCCGCTTTTTTAACGATATCGGTGTACCATTTTGCAAAATCCACATCCATGGATGTGATTTCTGTTACTAATTTTTTATCCTGCATCTTTTTTATATTCCTTTCTTATTTTTCTTCGATAACTGCATGATTCATCACGGTGTCGGTTTCAGACATCAATTCCACAAACAAATTGTTCACTGCCTCGGTTACGAAATAAGATTTCACTTCTTCTTTTACTTCTTCCAGCGGAACTCCGTTTTCATAGTCGGCAACTTTTAAAATAATGTGATATCCAAAGTCGGATTCCACAATATCGGAAATTTCACCAATCTGCAAGGGGAGCGTGCCTTCGTAGAATTCGTCTATCATGTCGCCTTCGGTAAATAAGTAACCTTCCGGTTGAGCGATGGAGCCGGGATCAGCAGAATAGGTTGCCATCATACTGTCAAACTTTTCGGGATTTTCTTTTAAGAAGGCTAAAATTTCTTCAGCTTGCTTTAATCCGCTTCCATCCTCAGTTTTTTCGATTAAAATATGTTTTGCTTTCAGCCATCTGCCCTGACCGTAGGGAATGGAAGTAAGATAGTCGGCTAAATCTTCATCAGTAATATTTAATTGGTCAATCAAGGCTTCGTGGTTGAGATTTTCACTGTAGTAAAACGGCCAAGCAACATTGGTGATAAATGCTTCTTTGTCAGAAACACCGTAGGTTTTCATCAAAGAATCGTAATCATTTTTGGTGTAGTGTGCTTCGAAACCGTCTTTGGGAATCCATTCGTCACCAAGAGCTTTTATAGCAACTGCTGCCAATACATATTCTTCCACGTAGACATAATCCATATAGGTGGCGGGGTTCGGATTCCCTGCAATTATGGTGGAGATATCCTTCACCTGTGCTTTTGTGAACGCGGTATCATTTACATAAAATACTTCATCTTCTCCAAAAGTTTTATAATCGGGAGAATAGATTCTTACGGATTTTGTGTCTAAATGCTGCATCACGTGACACTCGAAGAGTTCCGGGAAAACAGACACAGGCACATAAGTGGTTCCGTTATAGAGGAAATGGGGGACCATTTTTTCATTACCGTTAATAAAAACATTCACGTAATTGACGTGTGCTTCAAAAGAAACATCTTCACCCGGGTTTACAGCAAACGTTCTGGGTTCTGTTTTTGGTTCCATTGCATTGGTGGTAATGGTGATTGTTTTGGTTTCACCGTTCCACAATACTTCTGCGCCCATCGCTTCCGTAACAGCGCGCAACGGCACGTATACGTAGTTATTGTATAAATAACTTGGGGCGTTGATATAGGTTCCGTCTACGCGAACGGAGACCATGTCATAACCTGCTTCAATGTTTGCGGTATCTGCCAGCGCAGTAACGGAAAACATCATAACAAGAGCAAGCAATAACCCTAACATTCGTTTGGTTTTGGTAAACATTTTACAAAGAACCTCCTTAGGGATTTTATAACATATATATTATAGCAAACATTTTTGATTTTGTCTATATTATTTTTAAATTTTCTGCCAAATTATCTTGCAAATAAAAGAAAAAGCCAAATCTGTTGATGATTTGGCTTTTTGAATGTTTGAGCGATTTACGCTTTGCCGCTGGAACCAAAGAGAATCATTTTTTCTCTTACGATTTCCTGAACGGATTTTTTTGCAACCTGCAGAGCAATTTCAAAGTTGGTGTTTTCGTTGAATGCGAAGGTGTATGCTCTGTGTGCTGCCATACACATTTCAGTGCAGATATTTACTTTTCTGATACCGTTTTTGATGGTGTTTCTGAAGTCATCATCGCTTAAGCCGGAACCACCGTGGAGAACCAACGGTTTTGCCGCAATATCATAAATTTCTTTTAATCTGCCGATATCCAGCTTCGGTTTTACTTTATACTGACCGTGAGCGGTACCGATTGCAACAGCCAATGCATCAATGTCTGCACGACGGATAAAATCGTTTACCTGATCCACATTGGTATACATTGCTTCGTGACCGTCGTCAGCACCGCCTTCTGCGCCGCCAACGTGACCTAATTCTGCTTCCACACTCACACCCAGAGCGTGAGCAATTTTGGAAATTTCTTTGGTATTTGCAATGTTTTCTTCGTAGGGCAGAGCACTACCGTCATACATTACGGAAGTAAAGCCGCCTTTCATAGCGGTTAAGATTTTTTTGTAGTTGGTACCGTGGTCAAAATGTAAGCAAACGGGAACGGTTGCTTCTTTTGCGATTTTATTCATGATATGGCAAGCATAATCAAAGGGAATCACAGGCAGATGCACTTCCGCAACACCCAAAATAATGGGGGAGCGTTCTTCTTCTGCAGCATCAATGATACCTCTTGCCATTTCTAAGTTCAGCATGTTGAACAAACCAACACCGTATTTCTTTTGTTCGGCGTCTTTTAAGATTTCTTCTAAGGTTACCAGCATTTTTTAGTATCTCCTATCTATATAATATGAAAATAATAAACTATAGGATGTCCGACACAGTTTGCCAAAATCTGCCTATTTATCATTAAGCGTTTTTATTATAGCACACTCATTTTCAAAATGCAATAGGCAAACCAAAAAAAATCAAAAAAATCAAAAATAATCAAAAAAGAGCAAAACAAAACAAAAGAAAACAAAGATATAGCTTTTGATTTGGGGATTTATTACAAACAATTTAAAAATATCACTTGTTTTTTAAAATAAATTATGTTATAATTATTGTGCTACAACTTTACTCAGTGTAAGATACACTTTAACAGAATATTTATGTCACACAGGAGGTACGCTAATGGAAAAAGCGTACACTCTTGTTTCGTTATACTCTTGTGTGATATAAGTGTAATGAGTAAAGTGTTGTAGCAGACCTTAGAAACGGAGTTGGTACGTTTTTTTGTGCGTAGCTCTGCTTTCGGGTAGGCTACGCACTTTTTTTATTTGTAAATATCAAAATGACGGAAAAGGAGGGAAGCAAGGAGGTCATATTGCAAATGAAATACTGTGTATCAAGTTGTTTTATTTCAAAATATGATAAGAAAAGAAGGAAAGAAAAATGATGGAAAAGAAAAAAATATCCTTTCGGAAATATGTGGAAGGATACGCAAAATCATCGGTTCAAAAAGCAATCAGTGCTGTTTATATTTTTGGTTATCTTATTGCCTTGGGGTGTCTTTGGACCGGTTTGACCGACCCTAAAAGCGATCATAATGGTGATTTTCTCTTTAGTATGCTGTTGTCATCTGTCGTACTTTTTGCTTTTGCAACTTTAATCTATACGAAAAAAAGCAGAATTGTTGGTATGGTATATGCCGTTTTGTTGATTTGGTTTGGAATCATAATGCAGACGCCACCGATTTCCGGTAACGCTTATTTGGTTGTTATGATTCCGGGGTTGGCAATCTTTTTTATTTTTTTGATTGCACACGTACAATATATAGATTTTTTAAAGACAGATGTGTCGATGGAAACAGATGATTCTTCCAAAAAAGAATAATACATAGAATATGAAAAAAGAACGGATGATTTTTAAATCATCCGTTCTTTTTTATTTAGCTATTCAATAAATCTTCGTAAGTCTGTTTATAAATTTTTGCAGAATTTTCCCAACTGAAGTCGGTATTCATTGCATTCTTACGAAGCGCTCTCCAATGATTTTTATCGTGATATAATTCCAATCCTCTCATAATGGCATCATACATATCCCAGGCATTGTAAGACTGGAAGGTGAGACCGTTACCTTCTTTGGTTTCGGGATTGTAGGGGGTTACGCTGTCTTTTAAGCCACCCACGGTATGCACAATCGGAATGGTACCGTAGCGCATGGAAATCATCTGAGCCAATCCGCAGGGTTCTGCGTGAGAGGGCATTAAGAATAAGTCTGCCGCCGAATAAATCTTGGAAGCCAGTTCGCCTGAGAATTTGATGATGGCACGCACTTTATCGTGGCAAACATTTTCCCAGTATCGGAAGCATTCTTCATATTCGGGGTATCCTGTGCCAAGTACCACAATCTGAACATCGTGTTTGGTCAGTTCGCTCATTGCTTCACGGACTAAGTCCAAGCCTTTTTGGGGAGTGAGACGGGTTACCATACCGATAATCGGTTTCTTCGCATCCACTTCTAATCCAAGTTCTTTCTGCAATGCAGTTTTGTTCATGGATTTCATACGGATGGAAGAATAGTCGTAATGGTAGGGAAGTGCTTTATCGGTTTTGGGGTTAAACACTTCGGTGTCAATGCCGTTGATAATCCCTTTTAATTTATACTGACGGGGAATTAAAATGTTATGCAGATTATGGGAGAAATAGGGATCTAAAATTTCTTTAGCATAAGTTTCGGAAACGGTGGTCACTAAGTTTGCGGATTCAATC
>JAFYVF010000140.1 GCA_017549265.1 Clostridia bacterium | reverse complement strand
GCTCATAACGGGCAGATGATTGCTTTAGAAACTGCGGAAAAAGGTGTTTTAGTAAACAGCGAAGGCAAACAGTTAAAAGCAGGGGATGTGATTCAGTTCAGAACCAACGCACAAGGTGCGATTGATAAAATCACCGTTCTCTTTGAAGTGGATGACAAAGCAACTGAGTTTAGTAAAACCGACGGCGATATGCGTCTGGTATACGGTAAAGTAGACCGTAAGTTTGCATCCTCCATTAACGTAACCGTAAACGGCGGAAGCGTGGAAAACTTCTCACTTGACGGTGTGAAAGTAGTATCTGTGGATACCACAAAATCCTCCACTCAGGTGAAGTTAGCCGATGCAGGCGACATTCAGAAATACGATGCAAAAAGCCCCAGACTGGTTCTGATTCGTGAGTATAAAGACCAGGTTCAGGAAATCGTTATCGTAAGATAATATCAGTTTTACAAAAAGGCAACTGTAAGGTTGCCTTTTTACATATCTTATTTTGGAAAAAGTTGGTGAAAAAATATGCGAAATATTGACGAAGAATAAAAAGTATGATATAATACTATAAAATTTATTTTTGTTATGGTAAGGAGAATTTTCGCAATGGGTATTTTGTATTGTTCTAAGGAAAATATTTTTCATTTGCAGACTCCCAATACCAGTTATGTATTGGGCGTTTTAGACGGTAAACATTTGCTTCATTTATATTATGGAAAACGGATTGATGAATACACATCTATTTTAGATAATTTCCCCATTGCAGGGGAGTTGGCATTTTCGCCTATTGACGTGCCTGAACATTTTATGAGCACTAATATGCTTCCTATGGAATATCCTTGCTACGGTAGTGCGGATTTTCGTACACCCGCCTTTCATGCGGAATACGAAGACGGAAGCTCCGTAACCTGCTTTGAATACGAAAGCTATGAAATCATCAAAGGCAAAAAGAAACTGGAAGGACTTCCTGCCACCTACGTGGAAAATGACAGCGAAGCAGAGACGCTGGAAATCACCCTTTGTGACCGTTTGACCGGCGTGAAGGTGGTACTCTCTTACACTGTTTTTAATCAAGTGGATGCCATTACCAAAAGTGTTCGTGTGCAAAATGACGGAAACGGGATTGTTACCTTAAAAAGTGTGCTTTCTTCCACCATTCATCTGTTTGATAAAAATTATGAGTTTGTGCATTTAGAAGGCGCCTGGGCAAAAGA
This sequence comes from Clostridia bacterium, assembly GCA_017549265.1. Classification (GTDB taxonomy): domain Bacteria; phylum Bacillota; class Clostridia; order UMGS1840; family UMGS1840; genus SIG452. The sequence continues at coordinate 1,893 of JAFYVF010000140.1, read as the reverse complement.
GAGAAGCATTCAGAAAAGACCGCTTTTAAACGGTTGTATGCAAATTGACAGTAAACGTGTGACCTCAAGCCATCATCACAGCCCCTTTTTAGCATTGGCAAGACCGTATGCCACCGAAACGCAAGGGGATGTGTACGGTTTTAGCTTCGTGTATAGCGGAAACCATTTAGAGCAGGTGGAAGTGAACGAATTTGATACTGCAAGAGTGAATGTGGGAATCAATCCCTTTGGATTCTCCTGGCAGTTAACTCCCGGAGATAAATTTCAGGCACCGGAAGTGATTTTAACCTATTCCGACTGTGGCTTCGGTAACATGTCCAGAACCTTCCATAAATTATACCGTACCCGTTTGGTTCGCGGAAAATACAGAGACGAGAAACGTCCTGTTTTAATCAATAACTGGGAAGCTACATACTTTAATTTTAACGAAGAAAAGATTTTAAAAATTGCCGAAAAAGCACAGTCTGTCGGTATTGATTTAATGGTGCTGGATGACGGTTGGTTCGGCAAAAGAAATGATGATAACTGTTCTTTGGGGGACTGGGTTGTTGACAAAAACAAATTGCCCGACGGTATCGAAAGTCTGGCTACCAAAGTAAACGATTTAGGAATGAAATTCGGTCTTTGGTTTGAGCCTGAAATGATTTCGGAAGACAGCGACTTATACAGAGCGCATCCCGATTGGTGTATCCATGTAGAAGGCAGAAACCGCACGCCTGCAAGACAACAGCTAATGCTGGATTTAACCCGCGAAGAAATCCGTGATTACATTGTGGACGCGGTATGTTCTGTATTAAAATCTGCACCCATTTCCTATGTAAAATGGGATATGAACCGTAATGCCACCGAGCTTGGTACCAAATCCTTACCGCCCCAGCGTCAGCAGGAATTTGCGCACCGCTATGTGTTGGGCATTTATGAAGTGATGGAACGAATCACTTCTGCATTCCCCGATGTGTTATTTGAAGGATGCTCCGGCGGTGGCGGACGTTTTGATGCCGGTATGCTTTACTATTATCCCCAGTACTGGACCAGCGACAACACCGACGGGGTGGAACGTCTCTCCATCCAGCACGGTACTTCTATGGTGATGCCTGCTTCCACCATGGGTGCACACATTTCCGCCATTCCCAATCATCAGGTAGGAAGAACCACACCTCTTACGTTCCGTGGTCACGTTGCAATGGCAGGTCAGTTCGGTTACGAATTGGATTTAAATACCTTATCCGATGAAGAAATCGAAATTGTAAAAGAACAGGTGAAACTCTATAAAGATATTCGTGACATTGTTCAGAGAGGGGAACTTTACCGTCTGGCAAGCCCCTTTGAAGGAAACAATACTTCCTGGGAATATGTGCACGAAGACAGAGTTGTCCTCACTTATTATACCATCCGTGCAAGAAGCACCACAGGGAAAACCAATGTGAAACTTTGCGGTTTGGATGAAACCGCAAAATATACGGAAACAACCAGCGGTAAAACCTACAGCGGTTCTTACCTAATGAATGTGGGTCTTTATTTTGAAGATAAAAAGGATTATTCTTCCACCATGCTGATTTTCCAAAAACAATAATCAGAGCAATACTAAAAAATAAAAAATGCTGACCTAATCGGTCAGCATTTTTTATGTTTTGGAAAACTTTGCGGCGTGTCGCACCCCATCTGCCTTCCCCTTGAGGGGAAGGGGAACCGCTTGCGGTGGATGAGGTGGAAAATTATCAAATGATTTATGAACGGTTGCGTTCACAACCTACACCTCGTAGGGGAGGGGCAATATCAAAAAGATCCTCCCGTTTGTCGAGAACCCGAAATATTTTGGTGACCAAACAATCGGGACGATGTGGGCATCGTCCCCTACATGCCGAGCTTCTCGTTCAGCGGAGAAGCCTTTTG
>JAFYVF010000139.1 GCA_017549265.1 Clostridia bacterium | reverse complement strand
TACCAAAAAAATTCCAAAAATTCCGAACACGGATGGGATTTCTCCAAAGAAAAACGCTCCGCATAAGGTTGCCACCACAGGTTCTGCCGTGGCAATCACCGATGCTTTGGCAGGGGGAGTTTTTTCTAATCCTTTGGTGTAGCAATAGTATGCTGCGGCACCTGTTATGATGCCATACACCAAAAGAAGCCAGATGCTTTGGGGATTTTGTTGCAAAACATCTACCGTATGAGTGGGATTGATTAAAAAGAATGAGCCAACCGTTGCCACTAAAAAAGTGTAGGTGATAACCGTTAAGGTATCATACTTTTTTAAGGCGAATTTGGCGAAAATGGAGTAGAGGGCATAGCCGAATCCCGAACCAAGTCCCCAAAGTAAACCTTCTTTGGAAATGGCTCCGCCACCGTCTAACACGCCCGACACTGCAACACATCCCAAAAATGCCATGAGAAGTGCCAAAAGTTTCCCACGGGTGATTTTTTCCCGAAAGAACACAAAGGACATTCCCATCACAAAAAAGGGAGCGGTATAAAGCAAAATTGCCGCCACCGACAGAGAGGAATAGTTCATCGCCTGAAAATAGCATAGATTAAAAAACACAAAACTAAAAAAACCTGTCCCGATAAAATAGCCAATATGTTTTGGTTTGATTTTTAATTTTTTCGGGTTGCTAAGAAGCAGAAGCACCACTAAGCTTGTCGCAGTTATCAGAGACCGCAGTGCCACAAGCTCTGCCGAAGTGTAGCCGTAGGGGGATAAGTTTTTCACAAATATGCCGATAATTCCCCAAAACACGGCACCCAAAATAATCATAATTGTTGATAGTGATTTCATTTTTTCAATAGACCTATATTAAAAATACTAAACAAAAGGTTTAAAAGATTCCATAATTTTTACGGCAATTTTCATGCCGTCCACCGCCGCAGACACAATGCCGCCTGCGTAGCCTGCACCTTCACCGCAAGGGTATAAGCCAACTGCCTTGTCTGATTGGAGTTGTTCGTTTCGGTTGATGCGTAAGGGGGAAGACGTTCTTGTTTCCACGCCCGTAAACACGCATCCTCCTGATAGAAAGCCCGGCATTTTTTTGTCAAACGCAAAAAGGCCTTCCCGGAGTGCATCGGTGACAAATTGAGGAAACAGTTTTTCAAAAGAAACTTCGGTTACTCCCAAAGCATAGGTGGGTTCGGGGTATTTGCCTCGGGGTGTTACGCCTGTAAAATCAAAAGATGTGGTAAAGGGTGCCCGATTGTTGGCACCTGCCATTTGGTATGCTTTTTTCTCTAAATTTTCAATAAAATGAAGACCGTCAAACAAGTCATCTCCTAAATCTTCGGGCGAAACCGACACACAAAGAGCAGAATTGGAATTTTTGCCGTCACGGGCAAGGTAGCTCATGCCGTTGACCAAAATGGATTCCTCTTCTGACTGGCTGGGCACTACCACACCACCGGGACACATACAGAAGCTATACGCCGTATGCCCATTCTGACAGTGGTGGAACACCTGATAGTCTGCCGCGCCCAAGTTGGGATGGCCTGCAAAAGAGCCGTACTGAATTTTATCAATGGTTTCTCTGAAATGCTCCACTCTGGCACCCACGGAAAATGCCTTTTTTGATAAAGGAATTTCCTTTTGATGAAGGAGTGCGTAAACATCTTTGGCACTGTGTCCCGTTGCCAAAACCACTACGGATGCAGGGATTTTTTCGGTATCATTCACAGTGACAGAGGTGATTTTACTGTTGGTAATGCTAATGTCAGAGAGACGGCTATTGAAAGAAAAAGAACCGCCCAAACGGATAATTTCTTCTCGTAAACTTTTTACGCAGGTTCTTAGTTTATCCGTTCCGATATGAGGCTTTGCCTGATAGGAAAGATAAGGCAAATCGCTGTGTTTTGCCAGTAATCGCACCACTTCGGAAGAGAGGGGGTCATTGATTCGGGTGGTCAGCTTTCCGTCGGAAAATGCACCCGCACCGCCTTCCCCAAATTGCACGTTGGATTCTTTGTTTAAGGGTTTTCCGCCAAAAAAGGCGTCCACGGTTTTCACTCGCTCTTCAATGGGTTCTCCACGCTCCAACACAATGGGAGCGTAGCCGTTTTTCGCCAGTAAATAAGCACAAAAAAGACCGCCCGGACCTGCACCCACCACCACGGGGCGGTTGGGCAGCGGTTCGTCACCATAGGTGACGGACAGCTTTTTCTCCTGATACGGAACGGTTTTTTTCTTGATTTTTGGTGGTATTTTATCATTTTCCACCAAAAAAGTATATACGAAACAGATGTCCTCTTTTTTGCGGGCATCTACCGATTTTTTATAAACAGTCACCTTTCCTTTGGGAAAGTACGTGCTTGTGAGATAGGAAATCGCTTCCTCATCCGTATAGGACACGGGAAGTTTGATATCCTTTACTAAAAAAATCATTGGAAGAATTCCTCCAGTAAGGTTTTGCATTCTGTTTCCATAATGCCCCCGTAAATTTCGGGAACATGGTTGATTTTATGAAGGTAGCCAAGCTTTTCGATATACTCCATAGCACCGTATTTGGTGTCATAACAACCGAAATACACCCGCTTCACTCTGGCATTCACGGTAGCACCAAAGCACATAATACAAGGCTCTTTGGTCACATATAATTCGCAGTCCTCCAAATAGGTGGTGCCAAGTTTTTTAAGTGCTCTTTCAATCACAAGTAATTCCGCGTGGCAGATGCCGTTTTGTGCCACACATTCATTGTGGGCTGTGGCGATAATCTCTTTGTTTTTCACCAAAACCGCACCCACAGGCACCTCGTTGGGGTCTTTTTTGGCTTCTTCGATGGCAAGTGCCATAAACTCGTTTTTCATCTTAATATGCACCCCGATAATAATGGCCACGGGTATAGCGGGTTAAGGGATTCTGCTCCATTTTAAAGGAATGGATAATTTCCTGAACCTGTGCTTTATTTTCTCTGAAAAAGTGCAGTCTCACAGAACCGATTCCTGCCGCACGAAGGTCGTTTAACTTATCCGACATCATAATGGGATAGGGATTATAGATGGCATTCTGAGAGCAGTTTTCGCAGGCGATGATAAATTCTTCGCCTTTTCTGTCTTTCATTACCAGATCATTGGGATTACATTTGCCACGGATGTTGGATTTTATGCAGGATTTGGTAATCATCAGGGGAATCTGACCATATCCTAACACGGTTAAGTCGGCAGAATCGGTCATCATATTTTTCACATTTTTTAAGTTTGCTTCCACCGATGCGGTAATATTTTTGGCACCGTGTTCCTCTAAATACCGGCAACTTAAGGTATTAGTCACATTTAAGGTATAATCGCAATAGATGTTA
>JAFYVF010000138.1 GCA_017549265.1 Clostridia bacterium | reverse complement strand
TCCTTCGTGCTGGGTTCTACCACCGTTTTCGGTTTATACCCCATGGCGGCGCTCATCACACTGTTCACTTCTGTTCTCATTGGAATCTTAGCAGAGCTTCTTACCAAGCGTCTTTCCCATATTTTATAAAACAAAGAAGAACTCTTTCAAAGGAGGATTTTACCATGGCAAAAAGCAGAAACAAACGCTTTTCACTGCTCACCTTTCTGATTATTTTAATCATCGGCTTGGTGCTTGGTGAACTGATTACATATTTCACCAAAGATATTGCCGCCTTAAGCTGGCTGTCCATTGGTCAGACCATCGGTCTGCAATCTCCTCTGGTGCTGGATTTATCCGTAATTTCCCTGACTTTTGGTTTCACGCTGCATTTTAATGTTGCTGTGATTTTGGGAATTTTAGCCTCCTCTTTGTTTTATCGGTTTGTATTTTAATTCATCAACACTCAGAATATATCAAGAATTCTAAAGAATTGGAGAAATGAAAAATGTCTATGTTTGCAAGAGATATCGGTATTGACTTAGGTACCGCAAACACTTTGATTTACGTAAAAGGAAAAGGGATTGTGTTAAGAGAACCCTCCGTGGTTGCCATTAACCGCTATACCAAAGAAGTTCTGGCAGTTGGCAACGAAGCAAAAGAAATGGTGGGCAGAACTCCCGACAGCATTATTGCAGTGCGTCCCTTAAGCGAAGGTGTCATCTCCGACTTTTCTATGACTTATAAAATGATTAAATTCTTTTTAAAGAAAGTCTTAAAAGGCGGTATTTTTGCAAAGCCCCGTGTAGTTGCCTGTGTACCTGCAGGTGTTACCGAGGTGGAAAAACGTGCCGTGGAAGATGCGGTCATTCAATCGGGTGCAAAAGAAGTGTATATTGTGGAAGAATCCATGGCATCTGCTGTGGGTGCAGGTCTTCCCATTATCGACCCCTTTGGCAATATGGTTTTGGATATCGGTGGCGGAACCAGTGAAGTTGCTGTTATTTCTTTAGGTGCTATCGTTACCGCAAAAAGTGTGCGGATTGCCGGTGACGCTTTTGATACCGCCATTGCAAACTACATCAAGAAAAATCACAGTTTAAATATTGGTGACAGAACTGCAGAAGCTGTAAAAATCCGTATCGGTTCTGTATACGAATGCTCCGGCTTAGAAGATTCTGTTGACGTTCGAGGACGTGATTTGATTTCCGGTCTTCCCAGAAATGTGGAAATTACTGCGATGGAAGTAAGAGAAGCGCTGGAAGAACCGATCCGCCATATTGTGGATGCAGTAAAAGAAACCTTAGAAACCACTCCCCCTGAACTTTCTGCAGACATTGTAGAAAAAGGGATTACCTTAACCGGTGGCGGTGCACTGCTCCGCGGACTGGATACCCTTTTAGCAAAAGAAACCATGCTCCCCGTAAAAGCTGCCGAAAACGCTCTGGATTGCGTAGCTTTGGGCGCAGGACTTTTACTGGAAGAAATTGATGTGTTAAAAATGCTTAACAATGACAGACGTCAAATGAGACATTACCGCAGATAATTTTCTGTTACAAACGTCAGAAGTATGCCCCAACCGGGGCATACTCCTTTTTTCTCAATAAATCCATTCGGGAGGTGAAATGTGATGAGAAGAAGCAGTCGAAAAAAACCAATTATTTTCATTGTCGTATTTATCTTTGTGATTTCTGCCTTACTCATCTCATCGGCTGTAAACCGCAGTAACGTGACATTTTTAGACAATATTGCGAATGTGACCGTAAAACCTGTTGCACAGTTTTTTACCAACATTTCCAATTCTGTGGACAACTTTTTTAACTATTTTGAAAACAAACAGGAACTGGTGCAATCGGTCAATGAGCTGACCTATAAAAACAACCTTTTAGAACAGAAAAACGCTGCCCTCTCCTCCTTGGAAACAGAAAATGAGAGACTGAGAAACCTTCTGGAATTAAAAGAGAAATATCCTGAATTTGAAACCACAGCCGCAACCGTGATTGCAAGAGATGGTTCTAACTACGGAAGATTTATGACCATTGATAAGGGAACGGAAAGCGGCATCCAGGTAAACCAAGCAGTGATTTCTCAGAACGGACTGGTAGGGTTGGTATTTGAATCCGGTCACGGCTGGGCAAAAATTCAAACAATTTTAGACCCATCCACCTCAGCAGGCTGTCGCATCACCCGTACAGGAGATGTCTCTGTTGCAGAAGGTGACCATGCCCTGGTCAATGACGGAATGCTCAAAATGCTTTATGTCTCCAAGCAATTTTCCATCTTAGAAGGAGATTTTGTGGAAACCTCAGGACTGGGCGAAATTTATCCTCGTGGAATTCCCATTGGAAAAATCAAAGAAATCAAAGTGTCTGAACAAGAAAATTCCCAGTATGCCACCATCACGCCTATTGTGGACTTTTCCAATATTCAGGAAGTTTTAGTCATTACCAAAAAATAATAAAAAAGGAAGGCACTATCCTATGGCACAATCCGGATGGTTTCAAGTGGTAAAACAATGTCTCTTAGCAGCTGTGATATTTTTATTACAGCTCTGTTTTGCTGACCGTCTTCGCATTTTGGGCGTAGCTCCCAATTTTGTTTTGGCATTTGTGTTGGCCCTTTCTTTCTTAAAAGCACCCCAATATTCTTTCTGCTCTGCGCTGATTTTAGGATTTTGCTTAGACAGTGTTTCCGGTCGTTTTTTTGGCACTTATACCGCACTGTTCACCTTGGTGGCTTTTGGAATCCGTGAGTTTTACCACAGTGCATTTTCGGAAAACTTTGTGATGGAAGCATTTTACGGGCTGATCACCTGCGGATTATATTCCCTGTGCTATGCCTTCTTCACTTCCATCTTTGAAGGCAATTTCTGGATGCTGTTATACCGCACTGCTTTCATTGAATTTATTTATAATTTTGTGATTTTCCTTTTGATGCTCCTGATTCAAAAAAGAAATCTGAAAAAGAATAGGAGCGTGTTTCATCTATGAGTAAAGACATCTTTTCCAGAGTTGCAGTCATTGTTGTGATTGCAGTTTTGTTTTTATCTTCTATTGTGATTCGCCTGTTTTCCTTACAGATTGTAAACGGAGAAGAATACGCCCGCGCTTCTATGAACCGAATGGTGAAAACCGTTCCGTTAAAAGCAGAACGTGGTGACATTTTAGACCGTTACGGTCGTGTACTGGTATCCAGTCAAATTACCTATAACGTGGAAATTTCTCACTATAAAAAAGGAAAAAAATGGGTAAATGATACTGTCTATGAACTGATTCTTTTAATGGAAAAAGAAAATCAGGAATTTATGGAAAATCTCCCCGTTTCCGAATTACCTTATACCTACACTCTCCCGGAAGAAGAAGTAAAAGCCTACCTAAAAAGATTGGAACTTCCCGAGAATTTGACCGCAGAAGAATGTATCAGTGAACTTAAGAAACGCTACGAAGTGTCAAACGATATTCCCGAAGCATACCATCGGAAAGTGGTTGCCGTACGTTCCGAAATGGAACTGCGCGACTTCTCTCAGGCAAACCCCTTTGTATTTGCAAAAAACGTAAATATGAATGTGGTTACCATCATCAAAGAAAACGACAGAAGTTATCCCGGGGTCAACATTATGACCTCTTACGACAGAATGTATCCCGAAAAAGTAAGTCCCCATCTTTTAGGACGGGTCGGCTTAATCTATAAAGAAGAATACGAAGAACTCAAAGAGCTGGGCTACGGTTTCACCGATGTGATTGGAAAAGAAGGGATTGAAAAAGTATTTGACCTGGAATTAAAAGGAACAGACGGTGTTTTAAAAATCGAACAAAATGAGTACGGAAAAATCACCGAAACCGAAGTGCTAAAAGATGCCGTTGCAGGAAATGACCTAATTTTAACTATCGACTTAGACCTTCAGAAAAAGGCAGAAGAAGCTCTGGAAGAAGTGATTTCCAACCTTCGTCTTACCATTCCCGATGTGGGTGGCGGTGCCATCACCGTAGTGGATGTGCATACCGGTGAAATCTTAGCAATGGCATCCTATCCCGATTACGATATTGAAACCTTCGAAAAAGATTACGCAAAAAATTACAACAATCCTCTCAAGCCCTTCTGGAATCGTGCTATTTCCGGGACGTATGCACCCGGCTCCACCTTTAAGATTCTCACCTCTTTGGCAGTTTTGGAGGAAGGAATCGCAGAACCCGGTGACTATATTTATGACCAGGGAAAATATATGTATTACAAGGACTATCAGCCCACCTGTCACGTATACCCCGCCAACCACGGTTATGTAAACGTGTCGGAAGCTATCAAAGTATCCTGTAACTATTATTTCTATGAAATGGGACGACAACTCGGCATTGAAAAGCTCAACGAATATGCCAAAAAAGTTGGCTTGGGTGAATACACCGGTATCGAAATTCCCGGCGAAGAAAAAGGAATTGTGGCAGGTCCCGAATACCGTAAAAAATTTGACAAACCCTGGTATCCGGGGGATGTACTGCAAGCATCCATCGGTCAATCTGATAATCTGTACACCCCTCTGCAACTTTCTAACTATATTGCTACCGTGGTAAACGGCGGAACCAGATATGAAACACATCTTTTGTATAAAATTAAAGATTACCAGACCGGCGAAATCAAAGAAGTTCAGCCGAAAGTAGCAGAAATCATTTCCATCAGTCCCGAAAACTATACCGCTATTATGGAAGGGATGCGTTCGGTTACCGAAGACGGTACTGCAAGTAATGTATTCCAGAATTTCCCCATCAAAGTGGGCGGTAAAACAGGGACGGCAGAGGTAGAGGGCACCAACAACGGCTTATTTGTTGCCTTTGCTCCCTACGAAAATCCCCAAATTGCCATTTCAGTTGTGGTAGAACACGGCGAACACGGAAACTCCATTGCTCCCGCAGCAAGAGAAGTGATCGCAGAATATTTCCACAGTGGCCAGGAAGAAATCAAAGAAGATTACGAAAAATTCCAAATCAAATAGAGGAAAAGTCATGGAACGACTGGATAAAATTTTAGCAAATGCAATGGTTGGCTCCCGAAAAGAAGTGGTAAAACTGATTCGCTCGGGTGCGGTAACGGTGAATGAAACTGTTGTCACTGACCCTGCCGCCAAAGTGAATCCCGATGAAGATCATATTACGGCAAATCATATCCCTGTCTGCTATCGGGAGCATTATCACCTGATGATGAATAAACCGGATGGCTACATCTGTGCTACCGAAGATATGAGAGAGCAAACTGTGTTGGATTTACTTTCCGACGATGAAGTTCCAAAAAACAAAATATTCCCTGCAGGACGTCTGGATAAAGACACTGAAGGATTCGTGTTTTTAACCACCGACGGTAAACTTGCCCATCGGGTAACAGGTCCCAAAAATCACGTCAACAAAAAATATTTTGTCAAGGTAGACAAAACAATCCAATCTGAGTGGGTGGCAGAATTTCAAAAAGGTATCACCATTGATGACGGTTATACCTGCAAACCTGCTTTCTTAGAAATGTTATCGGAAACCACTTGTCATCTGACTATTTTTGAAGGAAAATTTCATCAGGTAAAACGAATGTTTGAAGCACTGGGGACTACTGTGACCTATTTAAAACGTGTACAAATCGGAAGTCTTTTGCTTGACGATTCCCTAAAGCTTGGTGAGTATAGAGAACTAACCCCTGCCGAAATAACCCTTTTGGAAATTGTTCCCGAAGAATACAAGGAGAACCTATGAGAACCGACGATTTTAACTATGTGCTCCCCGAAGAAATGATAGCACAAACTCCCTTACAAGACCGCACCGCTTCCAAAATGATGGTGCTTCATAAAAAAACCGGTGACATTGTTCACAGTCGGTTTTATCATTTAATTGAATACGTAAAACCGGGAGACGTATTGGTTTTTAACAACACCCGTGTGCTCCCTGCCCGTCTGTACGGCGTGAAAGAAGGCGGTACCGCTCACATTGAGGTGCTTCTGTTAAAGCGTCGGAATTTAGACGAATGGGAAGTTTTAATGAAACCTGCCAAACGTATCAAATTAAACGGCAGAATCATTTTCGGTAATGGTGAATTAGTAGCCGAAGTGATAGAAGAATTAGATGACGGCGGACGTATCGTCAAATTCTTCTATGAAGGCGTGTTTGAAACCATTTTAGAAAAACTGGGCAATATGCCGCTGCCTCCTTACATCAAAGAAAAGCTGGAAGATAAAAACCGTTACCAAACTGTGTATGCCAAATTTGACGGCTCTGCAGCCGCTCCCACAGCAGGACTGCACTTTACCGAAGAATACATTAAACGTCTGGAAGAAAAAGGGGTTATCACTTGTTATGTGACCCTGCACGTGGGGCTTGGCACCTTCCGTCCCGTCAGCGTGGATGATGTGAACAACCATAAAATGCATAAGGAATGGTATCAGGTTCCCAAAGAAACAGCTGACATTTTAAACCTTGCAAAAAAAGAAGGCAGACGGATTATCTCAGTAGGCACCACCAGTCTTCGTACCTTAGAAGCAATGGCGCAGGAACAAGGCGGTATCGTCCCCTGCTCCGGCGAAACCGAAATCTTTATTTACCCCGGCTATGAATTTAAAGTCATCGACGGACTTTTAACCAACTTCCATTTGCCGAAATCTACCCTTTTGATGTTGGTTTCTGCATTATCCGACCGTGAAAAAATCCTAAACGCTTACGAAAAAGCCAAAGAAAATGAATACCGTTTCTTCTCCTTTGGCGATTGTATGCTGCTATTATAAACATATTTCACAAAAAAAAGAAAGTCCAATCGGACTTTCTTTTTTATTGGTATCATTTCATGAAAATACTATTTTACAACTTCCACACCGCAAACGGAAGATAAGCTTCCCAAATCATTCCATACCATTACTTTGGCATTGGTGTAATTTACATTAGTGGTAAAGATCAACGCTTCGCCCTGATAAATTGCAGGTTGCATCTGCACAAGCTTATTGCCGTTATACAGTGCCAAAATTACAGTTTTTCCTGTTTCCATATTCACCGGAGTAACCGTGAAGGATTTGTCATCTTCGGAAACTGTGGTTTTGGTACCTTCAAATTTCACAACAGTGATGGTATATTGATTATCATCATATCCGTCACAAGTATATGTCAAATGTAAAACGGTTTCGTCTGATGTATTAGACAGTGTCACAGTTCTTGCAACATTGCTCGGCAATGTTAATCCGTCACCTTTCAAGGTACCACTATGTTTTGCAGTCAGTTTGATGGAAGAAGTTCCTGTCGAAACATAGATGGTGTAACTATTCTCCGATACAGAAAATCCCTTATCCCAAATTCCGATGTTGGAAGCAATACTATCTACTTTCGCATACACTTTTACCGATACTGTTTTTTCGGCGTAAATACCGCTTCCATCATTTAATGTTGCTCTGATTGTAACAGTTCCTTTCATTAAAGGAGTTAAAATGCCGTCTTCGGATATCGTTGCAATCGTTTCATCAGAAACCGACCATTCCACTTCCTTATCGGTTACACTTTCAGGGTAAATGGAAGCTGTATAGGTTGCAGGACTGTCAATTTCATCCGCACCTAAAATTTCAAGAGTTATCTTCAAAACCGGGCTGATTTTAAATTCTGCATTGTCAAATTCGCATACAATTCCATTATCATCTGCTGACATAGTATCAATAAAATCAACTGTGAGTGTTTCATTTTCTACAGCATTTTTAGAAACATCAAGCACAAGATCAAATGCATCGATAGTTTCATATGTGGGAATGGTTCCTTCCCCATTATAAATCAGGAACAAATAGAGGTACGTGTCATTGCCGATTACTTCCGAACTTACCTCTGCTTCAAAAAGTTCGCTTCTGATTTCCGAAACGGTGAGCCCCGCAGGAATTTTAATCGTGCAACTTAAATATTTTGCCTCTTTATCGGTAGCAAAAGTAATTTTTTGAACCACTCCTTTTTCCCCAATATCCACATTCACAGGACCTTCTGTTTCAAATTGATTCAACAAAATCTGATAGGTATCCACATATAATGTCAGATTATCGTTTACCCCGATATTGCTGTCATACACATTGGTCAGTTCTTTGTCAGTATATAGAATAATCCTGTAGCCCGGAAGCAATTCAATATCGCCGGTATCCACAAGCGTTCCGATATTTTGCATCTTTTTACTGATTTCATTTCCATCTTTATCCAACAAAGTTACATAGTAAAAATATATTTTCGAAGCACTTGTAAAATAAGGATTATTTGAGCCAACTGTGATTTTACTCAAATCTACTTGACTTCCGTTATAATTGATGGTTTTTATCGTGGAGCAATTAGAAAATGCATACGTTCCGATTTTGGTAACACTTGCCGGTAGCGTAATACTTTTTAGTTTTTTACAACCATAAAATGCGTAATCTCCAACAGTGGTGACATTTGATGGAATGTCAAAATGTGTCTCAGCCTTGCCAAGTGCATATTGAACCAATGTTGCTTGATTTTTGTTATATAAATTGCCATCGTAAGATGAAAACTTTCTATTATCCCCATCAACTTTGAAACTTGAAAGACTTGTGCAACCGTTAAACGCTTGCTTCCCGATGGTACCAACACCGTTTCCGATAGTTACCTCCGAAAGTTTACTGCAACCATTAAATGCATACGTTCCGATTTTGGTAACGCTGTCAGGAATAACCACACTTGTAAGCCTTGCGCAACTACTAAACGTATAATTACCGATGGAGGTGGCGCACTCGGAAATAATTACGTTTGCAAGCCTTGTGCAACTATAAAACGCGTAATTTCCAATGGTCGTTACACTATCAGGAATCGATATACTTGTCAGGCTGTCACAATTATAAAATGCATAGTCACCAATGGTCGTTACACTTGAGGGAATTTCAAAATGCGTATCATCCTTACCCCCTGCATAACAAACCAACATTGTTTTCTCTTTGTTATACAGATTTCCGTCAAGAGATGAATAATTCGGGTTATTGCCGTCAACTGTGAATTTTGTAAGACCGGAGCAAGTCGAAAATGCCTCATCACCGATAGTGGTTACACTCTTGGGAATGGTGATACCGGACAGCATAGAGCAAGAACGAAATGCCTGATTACCAATGGTGGCAACACTATCAGGGATGGTGATGCCCGTAAGTTTATTGCAACTGTAAAATGCAGAATTACCGATAGCGGTAACAGGATAACCTTTGACCGTGTCGGGAATGACAAGTTCCCCTTCTACCGCTGTGTCGCAATCTGTGATGGTAACCTCCCCGTTGGTGATTGTGTAAGTAACGTTACCAAAAAATGGATCAAAATGAATAGTAGCATTTGTAAGATATGAGTTGGATGAACCAACCGTTATTTTGCCCCAGTCTGCCCTACTTCCGTTGTAATATACATCTTGAAGGGAAAAACACCGTTCAAACGCAGAATCTCCGATACTTGTCACGCTATCAGAAATTGTGATGCTTGTAATGCCCTCACAACCAGAAAATGTATAATCGCCGATACTGGTTACCATGTTCGGAATTTTAATACTTGTTAATCCTGTGCAATATCTAAACGCATAATCACCGATACTTACTACGCTATCAGGAATTGTGATGCTTGCAATGCCCTCACAACCACCAAACGCATAATCGCCGATGTTAGTAACACTTGATGGAATTTCAAAATGCGTATCATCCTTACCGGTTGCATACTGAATCAGCGTTGTTTTATCTTTATTATACAGATTCCCATCAAAAGATGAATATCTCGTATTATTGCTATCAACATTAATATTTGTAACACTATTACAATACGCAAATGCTGCATCTCCAATAACTGTAACGCTATCCGGAATTGTTATACTTGTTAAGCTATCGCATTGCCTAAACGCATTATCGCCGATGACAGTAAGACTATCCGGAATGGATACACTTGTAAGATTGGGGCACATTTTAAACGCTGAATCGCCGATGGCAGTTACACCATCAGGAATGATTACGATTGTAATGCCTTGGTGACCCCAAAAAACAGAATCGCCGATAGCAGTGACTGGATATCCACCAAGCATGTCAGGTATTATAATGTGACCACCCGCAAAAAAATCGAAGTCTGTAATTGTTGCTTCGCCATTTGAAACCGAATATGTATAATAACCACTTGTTTCCGCCGATGCACTCATTACGCCAAATGCTAAAATTCCCAATACAATCACTATTATCGATAATAAAACTTTCTTTTTCATTTTACATTTTCCTCCAGTCCTTCATAATGATAATATTTTCTGGTATATCGGTCACTGAAATCATTTAATTTTTCTAATCTAAATGTTGCGTAGGATGTCACTTTGTAACAACTAATATATTTAATAGTTACTGCCTGCGATAATTTAAAATCGTCCGGAATCGGAATTTTTATGTTTTTCCCCTGTTCTTTTGCTAATGCTAAATAACTACCAAATCTTTGATTCCCAAAATCTACTTCTATTTGTTTGAGCATTGCCTCTCCGCAATTATAAATTTTTAAAT
The DNA here is from genome assembly GCA_017549265.1 of Clostridia bacterium. Lineage (GTDB taxonomy): Bacteria > Bacillota > Clostridia > UMGS1840 > UMGS1840 > SIG452. Next base: position 4,670 of record JAFYVF010000138.1, on the reverse strand, counting down.
ATAATTTTCTCTCAGTTTCATCAGGATATGTTTTATAATCATTTGACAACTTGCAACCATGATATTGTTTTTCCAATACAACACAGGAACTTCTTTTTATATCTGAAGAATTCTTCTCTATTTGGGTTAATCTTTCATTTTGCTTATTTGCAACATATCCTAAATAAAAGGTTGCACATCCGACACCAATGGACACAAACAATCCTATAATATCAACCATGCTATAAGAAAACAACTCTTGTTGGTTTGTTGACAGAATCAGTATAATAATCAATAACACAATATTTAGAACAATAGATACACTATACAATAGCTTTTTTATAAAACAATTCCATTTACACATAGTCTCTCCTGCTTTTGTACATAATTCCGATTATGTAGTCTTTTGTCTGCATAATTATAAAATCTTAATGTGCATTGTATCACAAAACTTTCATAAAATCAAGAAATTAGGTGAAATTTCTTAAACAATCCTCCCGTCACGCTTTGCGTGCCACCCTTCTTTACACAGGAAAGGCTTTTGCATCAACAAAAAATCCCGAATATACAAGCTGAATGTTGCTTGCATATTCGGGATTTTTATTCACTTAATTTTATAGTTTGAGGAGTTCGATTTCGCTTGGCAGGTGTTCTTTTTTTGTACAAACGGAGATTTGATAGTCTTCGTTTGTTTCGGTAAAAAAAGCAATATCTTCGGGATATTCCAAATCTTTGGATAAGGCTTTGATTCCCTCGCCGGTATATTTCACATAACTTTCTTTTTGACACCAGATTTCAAAAAATGCCTTGGTACCGTTTTTCTTTACTCTTTCTTGTTCCGATTGGCTGAAATACCTTTCCATCGTTTTCGGGCGGATTTTGGTGATTTTTTCAATATCTGCACCCATGGGGGCATCTCCCACCGCCAACAATAACCAATCACCGCTATGGGAAAGATTAAAATGATAAGGACAATCCTTGATAACGGGTTTTCCGCCACGGGTGATTTTGATTTCGTTTAATCCGAATAATTCGGAAAACACTTTTCTGACCGCATAATCGCCGGCTATTTTTTCAATTTCCCGTTTGGTAGCATCGGGATATTTTTCACGAAATGGAGTCAGTGATAACAAAAAAACTTTCGTTTCCATCTTTTTTGTTTATCCGTTCACTGCGGAAATAAATCGTTTCATACCGTCATTTCCTGCGACAGTATTTTTAAATACGCCACAGTTTTCCAAAATTTTGGCAAAAATTTGACCAACTTCTTCTTTTTTCGCATCGGTTAACTCTCCAAGCTCGGTTTTTAAACGGGCAGGAAGAACCGCCAGTCCCATTGCTTCAATGAGACCGATATTTTCCTTTTTGATATGGTGATATTCACTGTGAGGATGGAAAATACCCAACGGATGCTCCTCGGTAGTTCTATTATTTCTTAAGATCAAATCCAGTTCAAAATGGCCGTCACGAACACGTGCGATGGGAGTGATAGTGTTGTGCGGTGCATCGGTATGTGCTAAAATTTCGCAGAATTCATCGGAATATCCACGCCAGGTGGTCAAGATTTTATCCCCCAAATCACACAGTTCTTCAATAGAATCACCAACTAAACGAATGGTAGAAAGTGCCCAGTCCACCACATAAGCTTTCACGTTTTCAAAGCCTGCAAATGCCACATCAAATCGACTGCCGCATTTCGCCATAGGGAATTCATAGTTTCCGCCTTGAAAATGGTCGTGAGTTAAAATAGAACCGCCCACAATGGGTAAATCTGCATTGGAACCCACAAAATAATGAGGGAATTTTTCCACAAAATGAAGTAATTTTGAAAAAGTGGCACGATTGATTTTCATGGGAGTGTGCTCACAGTTTAACAGAATACAATGCTCATTGTAATACACATAGGGAGAATACTGAAGCGCCCATTTTTCCCCGCAAAGCTCCATGGGGATAATTCTGTGGTTCGCTCTGGGCGGATGATTGGCGTGCCCTTTAAAGCCCACATTTTCGGGGCACAGTAAACATTTTGGATACCCCGTCTGTTTTTGTGTTTTTGCCGCTGCAATTTCTTTGGGGTCTTTTTCAGGCTTGGATAAATTGATGGTGATATCCAGCTCCCCGTAAGAAGTGTTGGTTTTCCATTTTAAGTCCCGTTTCACACGGTCGGTCATAATATAATTGGAATTTTGAGATAAATCATAGAATAAATCAGTTGCTTTTTTCGGATTTTCTTCGTATGCCGCCCAAAATTCACGGGAAAGATTACCCGGAGTGGGCGTGAAATAATCCATCATTTCTGCCGATAAAATATCACGGTATGTAACGGTATTCTGCTCTAATTTTCCGTTTTCAAAGGCAACATCGCATAAATCCCCCAACAACTCTTCCAAGCTGCTGTGAGCAGTATATTCTACCCGTTCAAAAGAAGCAGCGCCGACTAAATTTAAAATGCGATTTGCCACATAACATTCATCCTCACGAGTAATCATTTCCCTTTTGATGCCGTAATCCAATAGTTCGGACAAATATTTGTTTATCATAATACTTTAATTCCTCCGTGATTTCTAATAAAGAGAATATGGCACTTCCCTTTTCCAAATACACCCTCAATCGCAGATTTAAAAGAATCCACCATTTCTACAGGCACAAAATTCTGAGTGGTGCCGCCGAATCCGCCACCGTGAACACGATAAGCACCTTTTCCTTCCAAAATACCCTGTGCAATATAAATTGCCAAAGACAAGCCCTGTTCTTTGGGATTCACAGTTGCATACACATTCTGCAAAAATCGGAAGGAAGAATTCCCCGATTCAATAATCGCCTGCTTGAAGACATCAAAATCGCCGTTATTTAAGGCTTCTACTTCTTTTTCAACCCGTTTATTGTCATCTAAGCAATGGAGTGAACGAAGCACCGCACGGTCTCCAAACTGTTCTCGCAAAGTTGCGATATTCGCCAGAATTTCCTCTTTTGCAACTTCTCTTAACACGGATTTCCCAAAATAAGATGCCACCGCCTTCATTTCACCGGGAATGCTTGCATATTCACTGGTTAAATCTGCATGATTACCGCCGGTATCCACAATACAGAGTGCATAACCGCTTTTTTGAAAATCAAAATTAACTTTTTCAATAACAGGATTTTCTTTATCACAAAAATCAATGGTAATAATACCGCCCACGGAAGATGCCATCTGGTCCATCAGTCCGCAAGGTTTTTTGAAATATTCGTTTTCAGCATACTGGGACATTTTCGCAATGTCTACCGCAGAAACAGAACCGTCGTTATAAAGTCCGTTTAATATTGTGCCGACAAGCACCTCAAAAGCTGCAGAGGAAGAAAGCCCGGAACCTCTTAACACATTAGAAGTGGAATAGGCGTCAAACCCACCGATTTGATAGCCCAACTGTTGAAAGCGAGATGCCATTCCGCGTACCAAAGAAACAGACTGCCCTGCTTCATTATCACGAATTGCCAAATCATCCACCATCACAACAGCCTCACGATGCCCTTTCGATTGCACTCGAATGCGACCGTTTTCTGTTGCAGAAGTTACAGCAATGACGTCCAGATTCACGCTCCCTGCCAAAACTTTTCCCAAATTGTGGTCGGTATGATTGCCACCAATTTCCGTTCTGCCGGGTGCAGAAAAAATCACTAAATTATCACGTTCTCCGTAAATTTCACAAAATTTTTCAACTGCCTCTATGTATCGAGCTTTTTGAGCAGAAACATTTTCTTTTCCGTAAAGCTCTGAAAGCCGTTCGTCCGCTTGATTGATTGCTTGAATCAGTTGTGCTTTGTTTGCCATTGTAATCCTCCTTTGTTGCAATGTTTCAAACTATAATGCAATGGTTTTATTGTACATAAAATTTTCTCATTTGTCAATCATTTCTTATCACGGTTTACATCTTCCGCAAGGTTCAAAGCCTCTGGATATCGCATCATCATAAGAAATGGGAATTTTTGATTTGGAAAGAGAACTGCAACCATCCCGATGAAACTTGGTGCCTGATTTCGTCACATAAACTGTACTTCCAACCATAGATTCTGGCATCTCAGTTTCGGTTTCTGCCATAGTTTCTTCCGACGTTAATGCTTCTGTATCTCCTTGAGATTCAGTTTCTATAGCATCCACCATTCCATTTGACTCAAGGGCGGCGGCATCCTCATCTGTGGCAGGTACCAAAACGGTTGAATCCGACGAAACGATAGTTCCGCTTTCACTCACAAAAACGGGTGTCGCCTGATAAATCTGCCGATACCGAAACAACAAAAGCACACAATGAATATTGACCACCAAACTAAAACAAAGGAGAAATGCAACAGCCCAATTCGTCCATTTGCGAAAATCCTTCTGCATAGCACGCTCCTCCTTTTTCATTCTGCTTTCATTTCATAAATTCCGATATTTTCCGACATTTCTATTATAGCTTGGATTTTTGGTTCTGTCAATCAAGAATAAAAAAATATCTAAAAAATTTGTAGATTTTATATTGACAAATCATAAAACTTCGTGTATAATGTCATAGTGTTAAATATTTAGGGGTATAGTTCAGCTGGTAGAGCGACAGTCTCCAAAACTGTAAGTCGTGGGTTCAAATCCTACTGCCCCTGCCACCTAAAAGCCTGTAACCGCAAGGGTTATGGGCTTTTTTTGTGCGCTGTTCTAACTTTTGTTCTAACTTTTT
>JAFYVF010000137.1 GCA_017549265.1 Clostridia bacterium | reverse complement strand
TAAGGAGAAAGAACTTTCCCCACGCGGTCTTCCGTTTTTGGCAAATTGGGTTCATCCCCATAGACAGAGGAGCTGGAAGCATAAACAAATTTTTTCACATTGTTCTGCCTTGCAGCTTCCATCATATTTAAGGTACCGCCAATATTGATATCTTCATACAACAGGGGCATTTCAATACTTCTGGGAACACTTCCCCATGCTGCCTGATGAGACACATAATCAATACCTTCGCAAGCTTTCATGCAGGTGTCTAAATCACGGATGTCCCCTTCTAACAATTCAAAGTTAGGATTCTCCATAAAAGGTGCGATGTTTTCCCGTTTACCCGTGGAAAAATCGTCTAGACAACGAACGAAAAAACCCATATTTAAAATGGCTTCACAAATGTTGGAGCCAATAAAACCTGCTCCACCCGTTACTAAAAACCGAGAATTTTCGGGGAATTTCAAATCCTTGTAACCCATAATCTTACAATCTCCAATAGTTATAATCTAAGCTTTCTGCTTCTTTTCTGTTTAACACGCCTTTGATGTCCACCAAAACTTTTTTGTTGTTGGGAACATTTTTAAAGAATTTATCAAAATCAGAAAGATTCATGTTCATAAATTCTTCGTGACCTACTGCAATAATCAAACAATCCACATCTTTGATGTCTTCTAAAGATGCAAATTCGATGCCATATTCATGCAACGCTTCCGCCTTGTCAGCAACCGGGTCATATACCAGAGGAACCACATCGTATTCTGCAAGTTCGTTCATAATATCAATCACTCTGGTGTTACGGGTGTCGGGGCAGTTTTCTTTAAAGGTAAAGCCCAAAAGAGCCACTTTGGCATGTTTGATGGAAATATCTGCACGAATCAAATTTTTAATAATATTTTCTGCCACGTATTTGCCCATATCGTCGTTGATGGTTCTGCCCGACAGAATAATTTTGCTATGGTATCCCAGCTGTTCTGCCTTATAGGTAAGATAATAAGGATCCACACCAATACAGTGTCCGCCTACCAGACCGGGGAAGAATTTTAAGAAATTCCATTTGGTGCCGGCAGCTTCTAAAACTGCTTTGGTATCAATGCCCATTTTGTTGAAAATAATGGACAATTCATTCATAAACGCAATATTGATATCACGCTGGCTATTTTCAATTACTTTTGCTGCTTCCGCAACCTTGATGCTTTCTGCACGGTGTACTCCTGCTTCAACCACCAGTTCATACACTTTGGCAACAGTGTCTAAGGTTTCTTCGTCCATACCGGAAACAATCTTTACGATGGTTTCTAATCTATGCACTTTATCACCGGGATTGATTCTTTCGGGAGAGTATCCGATTTTAAAATCAACACCGCATTTTAGGCCGCTTTCTTTTTCTAAAATCGGCACACAAACATCTTCTGTCACACCGGGATATACGGTGCTTTCAAACACAACCACAGAACCTTTGGTCAGATTCTGCCCTAAAATTCTGCTGGCACCTTCCACGGGAGTTAAGTCAGGAGTGTGATCAGAATTAACAGGAGTGGGCACCGCTACGATGTGGAATTTTGCTTCCTGCAATTTTTTGGGGTCAGAAGTAAATTCCACGGTAGACTCTTTAATCGCCGCGTCCCCAACTTCTTTGGTGGGGTCAATGCCATTCTGATACAGTTCTATTTTTTTCTCATTTAAATCAAACCCGATCACATCCACCTTTTTTGCAAAGGCAACAGCAATGGGCATTCCTACATAACCTAAACCAACCAAAGAAATCTTTTCCTGTCGGTTTACAATTTTTTCATATAAATTCATGGCTTATTCCACCTTCCCGATTTCTCGTAAATAGTGATCTATGATAATCTGACGGTCATATTCCCGCTCCATTTTTAATCTTCCTAAAACACCCATCTGTTTTCTTTCATCATGCGACAGGAGGATAAATTTGCGCAATGCTTCCTCTACAGCAGCAGCGCTTCTTGCTTCAAATACATAACCAGTAACAGCATCGTCTATAATTTCCTTGCAACCGGGAATGTTACTTGCAATACAAGGTCTTCCCGAAGATGCGCTCTCCAGTAACACGTTTGCCGTTCCCTCATGATAAGAAGGTAACACTGTGGCAGAATGGCTTTTGATGAATTCTCTCACATTTTGTTGTTGACCTAAAGCATTCACCACATTGCCTTCGTTTAAGGTATCAAAAGTTTCCTTATATTCTTCTTCACAAAAGCCCACTAAATCAAAGGTGATTTCGGGATAATCCTTGCGAATATTTCTTGCCGCTTCCACAAGTTCGCCAACGCCTTTATCCCGCATTAGTCTGCCGATAAACAAAAAGGAAAGGTTGGTTTCCTCGGAAGGATACTTTTCATAAGTGTATTCTTTGATATTGACTCCCGAACCGGGAAGCAACACATAATTTTTAGCAATAGCTTTCTTCTCTTTAAAAAATTCTAAATTCTGACTGTTCTGGAAAAAAAGACAGCTTGCAAATTTCGCACTCCGACGGTACAGCATCATTAAAATCTTAGCAACCACACCGCCATTATGCACTGCAGAGCCTAACCCCGTAATGTTGGAAAGGTAAGGCACTTTTGCCATACGGCAGGCAAGTCCGCCATAAATATTGGGCTTGATTGTATAGGTTAAAACCACATCAGGTTTTACTTGTTTTAAAATTTTGCGATATTTAAAAAACAGTTTTAAATCAGCAATGGGATTCATCCCCCGTCGGTCTACGGGTGTTTCTATAAACTTGCATCCCATCGCTTCCATATCCTTCACTCTGGGACCCATCGGTAAAGAGATATATACTTCATACCCTTTTTTCAGAAAGGTTTCCAACAACTCTTTTCTGAAGTTATAAAGCCCCATATCCAGATTGGCAAAAATCAGAATTTTTTTCATCGGTTATTTCACCTTTCTTGCAGGAACCCCAACATAGGTTCCCCCTTCGGTAATGTTTTTCACCACCACGGCACCTGCACCCACAGTCACATCGGCACAAATATCCGTGTTATTTTTTACTTTGGCTCCAATGCCTATCCAGGTTCTTTCGCCAAGTGTTACAGTTCCCGCCAAAGCTGCTGCGGGAGAGATATGCACATAATCGGAAATCACATTATCGTGCTCCACCACAGATGCAGTATTGATAATACAGTGTTTTCCAATTTTGGCGTCCGCATTTACCACCGCATTTGCCATCACGCAGGTACCTTCTCCAACCGTAACCCCCTCAGCAATTACCGCTGTGGGATGAATGGCAGTGTAAAAAGCAACGCCCTGCATTTTTTGGGCAATCTTTTGGCGAATGGCATTGTTGCCGATGGCAATAATAAATTCTTTGTTCGGATATTCATAGTAAGAATCGGTCTTCCCTAAAATAAAGGCATCGAAAAATTCGGTTCCAGCCTCCTTAGAATCATCTAGAAAGCCAACTAAATTGTCTCCCGATTTTCTTACAATATCAGCAATCACTTTGGCGTGACCGCCTGCACCAACGATAATGACATCTTTATGCATCTTGCTTACTTCCTTTAAAAGGCTCCATGGTAGCAGCCCCATCCTGATTGATACCTTCCTGTTTGGCGAAGGCTTTCCATACGGTTTTAAAGATGATTTTCACATCACCCCAAAAGGTTACGTGATTCACATATTCCACATCTAACTTAAACTTTTCTTCCCAGGTGATAGCATTTCTGCCGTTCACCTGCGCTAATCCAGATAAACCTGGTCGCACATCGTGACGATGTTTTTGTTCCTCGTTATAAAGAGGCAAATACTGCACCAAAAGCGGTCGGGGGCCAATAATGGACATATCCCCTTTTAAGATGTTAATCGCTTCCGGCAATTCGTCTAAACTGGTGGCACGTAAAAACTTGCCGAATTTGGTAAGACGCACCTCGTCGGGAAGCAGATTCCCGTTTTCATCACGCTTGTCCGTCATGGTGCGGAATTTATAGAGTTTAAAAATCTTTTCATTTTTCCCGGGTCGTTCTTGTTTAAACAAAATGGGTCTTCCCAAAAAGATTGCCACAAGCAAGGCAATAATGAGATATAACCAACTAAATACCACAAGTGCCAGTAATGAACAAAAGATATCTAAAAAACGTTTTCCGAATTTGCGATACATTTTTTTGCTCCTTTTTGCTCGTTTTAGAATTGAGCTTTGATGATTTCAATAACGCGGTTCTGCTCTTCTTTGGTCATTTTGGTATCAGAAGGCAAGCAGATACCGGTTTCAAAAATTCCTTTGGAAACATCGCCATCGTGCATAAAGTAGTCACAACCTTCGTAAAAAGGTTGCAGATGCATGGGTTTCCAGATAGGACGAGATTCAATATTTTCTGCCTCCAGCGCTTCCATCAGTTTGACCGGGTCAGTTCCCCGAACTGTCATACAGGAAAGCCAGAAGTTAGGAACCCCATAATCACAAACGGGCATCATATCCACAGGAATATCGGAAAATGCTTCCCGGTAGGTGTTGAAAATTTCTGTTTTCTTTGCCACACGTTCGTCTAAAGCAGTCAGCTGACCGCGTCCGATCCCTGCGCAAATATTAGACATTCTGTAGTTAAAACCGAGTTCGGTATGCTGATAGTGACGGGCAGGGTCACGAGACTGGGTAATCCATTTCACAATTTTATCTTTTTCTTCTTTGGTTTTGCAAAGCAGCATGCCACCGCCGGAGGTAGTGATGATTTTGTTGCCATTGAAAGATAAAATGCCAAAGTCACCGATTGTACCGGTCATCTGCCCTTTATAGGTTGCACCCAAACTTTCTGCCGCATCTTCCACCACGGGAACGTTATGTTCTTTGGCAAGTTTTAAAATTTCGTCATAGTCAGCAGACTGGCCGTATAAATTTACCACCACAATCGCTTTCGGATTAGGATATTTTTCAAAGGCTTTCTTTAAAGCAACAGGAGCATCGGAACGCATGCCGAACTTCTGGAGAAATGTCAGATATATAAAGAAATCCATGAGTCCCAAATACATAAAAATTCCTAGAATAGGAGAATAAGAGTGAAAAAAGACAATGTGAGAAACACTACCATGTTTCAAATTTTTCAATACATAAAACAACATATCTTTTTTGTCTTGCTGTCCGTGATATTTGCAGCGATTTCCGTAGTATTAACGTTGTATGTTCCGATATTGATCGGAAACGCGGTAGACTATATGGTCGCTCCGGGAAATGTAGAGTTTCCGCAAATTATGTTTTATTTGAAAAAAATTCTGATATGCATTGCGTTCACAGGATTGGCACAGTG
>JAFYVF010000136.1 GCA_017549265.1 Clostridia bacterium | reverse complement strand
TTAACTGTTCTTCGGTTGCTTCGTTTGCTTTAAAATTCATTGCAAAGTCTGCTTCCACATCCAGGTTGTTGGTGTCTAAGTGAGTTACGGTTGCGGTGGGTAAGGTCCAGTTATAAGTATAAACATCGCCGATGACATAAGATTCTGCTTCGTTTGCAGGGTTATACATCTTCAGACACAGGGTTACTTCCAGACCGTCGTTTGCTGCTAAAAATTCGGGAGAGAAATAAATACCGCAGTCGAAGTCTTTGACTTTGTCATACACTTCCTGATAGGTATATTTTAATCCCGGTTTACCGTAGGTTTTTGCAGCAGTTTCCATAATCTTTAAGGGAGTGCCGGGAGTTAAGGTGATATCCATTTTCGGAACCTGTACCCAAGCCGGGCTCCAGGAATCATACTGACCTGCCAAATAACCATCTTCGGTGCCGTCTAAATTAAAGGTTGCAGTTTTGTTGATGGTGATTTCATAATCTGCATACCAGTCGCCAAACATTGCAAGCTGAGATTCGGTGGAAGGATCCGCTTTAAAGTTTAACGCATAAGTTAAGGGAACATCCTTAATATCTGCCACATCGAGTTCGGTTACGGTTGCGGTGGGCAGGGTGAAATCAAATGCTTTTTCAGCGATGGTGTAGGTATTGCCGTTTTCGGGATTTACCAGTACCAGCGCCAAAGATACTTCCAAACCGTTGTTTGCTTCTAAATAAGCTTCAGAGAAATCAACACCACAGTTGAATTCTTTTACGGTTTCATAAACGTCTCTGTAAGTAACAGTGAAGCCGGCAGTTTCCAGAATAGAAACGCCTTCCCCGGCGGTAACGGCTAAATCAGTTGCAGGAATTTTCACCGGTTCGGGACCGAATTCATCATACTGACCGATTAAGTAACCGTCTTTGCTGCCATCTGCATTAAAGGTTGCATCTTTATTGGTAGTAAATACAAAGTCTGCCTTCCAGTCGCCATAGAATGCTAACTGTTCGTCAGTTACTTCGTCTGCAACAAAGTTTAATGCAAAATCTGCATCTGCTTTGATTGCAGATACGGTTGCAGTGGGAAGTTCTTCTAATAAATCACGTTCAATGGTGCCTGCATTGGTTAAAGGAGCTAAGGTAGCTTCATCCCATGCATACACTTTTAATAAATCGGTATCGGCTACCGATATCTCAGGAGTGTTGTAGGAAACAATTGCTCCTGCAGTAGTATTTACGGAATTTAAAAATTCCATTTCCACAAGCGCACCGGTTTCGATATCGTAGTGTGCTGCGATAACGGTTGCGGCATCGCCTTTTGCGGTGAAGGTTACATTGGCATACACATTGTCCACACCATCTAAGTAAGTAACGATGCTTCCATCTGCTGCATCATAAAATGCAATGGAACCCAGTTCATTTGCAGATGCGGCAACGGTGAACATGCTTGCCAACATGGTCATTGCGAGAAGAAGGCTTAAAATTTTCTTCACATTTGACACTTCCTTTCTCTTTCATATATATGTTATTTTTATTCTCAACGATTCATTGGGAAACTTTGTTGCACTCTCCCATTTTACACTTATTTAATTGTATTATATAGCTTTTTTCTAAAAATGTCAAGAAAAATCGTCTTTTGAATATTTTGTATCCTGTATCTTCTCAAAGACCTCTTCAAAAAAACAAGCAAAAACGGTATAAATCAGAAAAAACTTGATTTTTCGGGAAAAATGTTGTATAATGAATTTGTATATATTTGATACAAAAAAGAGGAATCAAATCTATGAAATCCATGAAAGATTTAAAACGGTTTTCCAAAGAATGGTGGCAAAACCTTTGGTTTTACTATAAAGCACACATCATTATCGGAATCATTGCCGCAATCGTGCTTGCGTTTACATTTCACAGTTGTGCTACCCAGGTAAAACCTGATATTTACATTTTGTTTGGCGGAGACTTTATTCTGACCGATGAAGATTATCAAATTCTGGAGGAACGGGTAAAAGAAACTATCACAGACGTGAATGGCGATGGCAGAATCACCGTAAACTTCATTGAAATTCCCATCATTTTGGAAACCGAATATTTAAATGAAGCCACTCCTGTGGCAAACGAACAGCTAAGGAATCAGTTTATTACCGGGGAACAGCACATTTACGTGTTTGACCGTGTGAATTTTAACCGTTTTTATATGCAAGAGCTGTTAGACCCCTACACCTTATTTGAATACACTGCTCAAAATCCGCTGTTTGAGGGAACCAGCCTCGCCAATCAGGATTTGGTGATGGTGACCCGCTATAAACGAGCAGATATGGAGTCTGATTTTACCACCAGCCAACAGATGATTGACCGCTGGGCAACCGAAAATACAAAGGAAAGGTTCCAAGATTATGCAAAAGAAGAAAACCTACCTGAATAATGTTTTTATTTTAGACGGTGCCACCGGCACCCAGCTTCATAAACTGGGACTCTCTGCAGGAGTTTGTCCCGAAGAATGGATTTTAGAAAATCCCGAAGCAATCAAGCAGGTGCAATCTGCCTACAAAAATGCAGGCAGTGATGCAGTGTATGCCCCCACCTTTGGTGCAAACCGCAAAAAGTTGCCCTCCCATTTGGATGTGTACGAAACCAACCAAAAACTGCTGGCTTTATGCAAAGAAGCAGTTGGTGACGGTGTTTTAGTGGGTGGAGATATGTCTCCCACGGGAGAACTGCTATACCCCATGGGAATGATGAGCGAAGAGGAGCTGATTGCAGTTTACGAAGAACAGGTGAAAGCCTTTTACGATTTTGGCGTGGACTTTATCGTGATTGAAACCATGATGGATATGGCGGAAGTAAAATGTGCGTTGTCTGCCGTAAAAAATATCTATCAAGACAAAAAATGCCCTGTCTTTGTTACCGTAACTTTGGAAGAATCGGGCAAAATGCTCACAGGGACTGACCCCGTGACTGCTTTGCTCTTAGCAGAGCATTACGGTGCAGATGCCTTTGGCTTTAACTGTTCCACAGGGCCCGACAAGATGATTCCCCTCTTAGATGAAATTGTGCCCTATGCATCCGTTCCTTTAATTACCAAGCCCAATGCAGGACTGCCCCATGAGGAAAACGGCAAAACCGTATTTTCTATGGAACCGAAAGAATTTAAAAAATATGTGCGTTTGTTAATCGAACACGGTGCCGACATTGTGGGTGGCTGTTGCGGAACCTCTCCCGAATATATCAAAGAGATTTCCGACTTAAAAATCCCTGTGATGCCTGTTCGCAAAAAAGACTTTTCCTTTGTGTCTTCTCAAAGAAAAACCGTGTTCATTGATGATGACACCAATTTTTGTGCCTTTCACTTTGTAAATGAATCCGACCCCCTGGATTTCTGCTACGATATGCAGGATGCCGATTGTGATGTGATTCATTTAACTTTTGCAGAAAATGCAGAAAATGCACAAAATAACAAAAATGCCGAAGAACTCATCAAAAATATTGCCCAGATGGTCACCACCCCCGTATTTTTTGATACCGAGGACGAAGAAATCATAAATCTTGTCCATCGGTATTATACCGGTGCCCAGCGCATACAATAGAAAGGAGTCTATTCAAATGCTAGAAGCAAAATTCAGCCAATGCCCCGTGTTATACATCGTAGTCCCTTGCTACAATGAAGAAGAGGTCCTTCCCGAATCTGCCAAACAGTTTTACACGGCACTTTCCGATATGATTTCTAAAAATCTGGTGGCTTCTACCAGTAAAATTTTATTTGTGAATGACGGAAGTCGTGATAAGACCTGGGAACTGATTGATAAGTACGCAAAAAGCAGTCCTTTGTTTGCAGGCGTTTCTCTTGCAAAAAACCGCGGTCATCAGAACGCTTTGATGGCAGGGTTAGACACTGCAAGAAAATATGCGGATATTACCGTGACCATTGATGCGGATTTGCAGGACGATATTGGTGCCATCTATGAAATGGTGGAAAAATATAAAAATGATGAGTGTGACGTGGTATTCGGCGTAAGAAGTGAGCGAAAAACCGACTCTTTCTTCAAACGCACCACCGCTCAGGGCTTTTATAAGCTGATGAAATGGATGGGGGTTGACGTGGTGTATAACCACGCAGACTACCGTCTGATGAGTAAACGTGCTGTGGATTCCTTGATGGAATACAAGGAAGTAAACCTGTTTTTACGAGGAATTGTCAGCGATATGGGTTATAAAACCGATGTGGTTTACTACAAACGTAACGAACGTTTTGCAGGAGAATCCAAATACCCCTTAAAGAAGATGATTGCCTTTGCATTTCAGGGAATTTCTTCTTTCAGCATTTCTCCTATCCGTTTGATTACCACCACGGGGATTTTAGTATCTGTGGGAAGCTTGATTGCCATTTTATATGCGTTAATCAGCTTAGCATGCGGAACCGCCATTGCAGGATGGACTTCTCTTTTAATGTCTGTGTGGTTGTTGGGTGGCTTACAGTTACTTGCTATCGGTATGATTGGTCAGTATATCGGTAAAATTTATATGGAAACCAAAAGACGTCCTCTGTATTTTATCGGTAAAACCGCAGGTTTAACCAAAGATTACAAGGAGAGCGAATAATATGTTTTTAATGGATGCCCATAACGATACTCCTTATCGGATGTATTTTGAAGGTGGCAACCTTTCTGAAAACAACTTTCAAAACAGCATACAAAAACAAAAGGGTTTTCGGACCCTTTTGTTTTACGCCATTTTTATGGATCCTGAGAAATTAAAGAAATTCCCTTCCCCACGCGCCTATTTTGATACGCTATATGATTATTTTGTAAAAGAACTCTCCCAAAATAAAGAATCTGTGGAATGGGTAACAGATGCTTCCACTTTCACCAAATCCCAAAAACAGCAGGCGATTTTAACCGTGGAGGGCGGAAGTCTGATTAAATCGGTTGAAGCGGTTGATTACTTATGGTCCAAAAAAATAAAAATATTGACCCTCACCTGGAATGATTCCAATTTACTTGGTTCTTCAGCAATGTCGGGTGATGCAGGCGGTTTAACTCCTTTGGGAAGACAGGTCGTGCAAAAAATGAATTCTTTGGGAATGATTTCGGATTTATCTCACGCCTCGGATAAAACCTTTTGGGATGTGATGAAAGTTTCCGAAAAACCTGTGTTGGTGTCTCATTCCAATGCCCGTTCCCTGTGTAATCATCCAAGAAATATCACCGATGAAATGTTTCGTGCCTTAATGGAAAACGGCGGAACATTGGGGATTAACTTTTATCCCTCTTTCTTAGAAGACGAACCGCAAAAGGCTGATTTAGAAAGTATTTTTCATCACATAGAACACTTTTTGGAATTAGGCGGAGAAAATCATATCGGCTTCGGCTCGGATTTTGACGGTGTGGATGCTCTGCCAAAGGGAATCACCGATTTTTCTTCTTTTTCTAAAATTATCAAAGAAATGGAAAGAAGAAATTATCCTAAAAATTTAATCGAAAAAATTTGCTACAAAAATATGATGCGGATTCTATCTTAAGTGGATAAAATCCGCATTTTTTTGTTATCGCCAACCCCCACCGAAATTATTCATGATTCAATCTTCATTTCCCCAAAGGGGTGCTATTTGCCCTCTCCGTCACGGCGTTGCCGTGCCACCTCTCCCCGGGTGGGAGAGGCTTTTAGTTGCGACTAATACAAGAGTGCGAAACAAAGGCTCTCCTTTTAGGAGAGCTGTCAGCCTTGGCTGACTGAGAGGTCTTTGTAGGGGCGGATGCCCACATCCGCCCGTTTCTTTGGTATCGCAATTTGCTAAAACGGGACGATATGTGGGCATCGTCCCCTACATTGTTTTCACATACAAAAACGGACTGTCAAAAAGACAGTCCGTTTTTTGTTGGATAGATAACAAATAATAAGTATCTGTTATTATTTCAGTTTGCTCATACAAACGTCATAGAATGCCATGGAAGAATAATCTCCACTTTCGTTAAATAAGCCCATATCGATTTCGTATAAGCCGGCACTACCTTCACCTGTCCAGGTAACGACGATATCGTTTTCACCTTTTTCCAAGTAGATTAAAAGGTCAGTTTTATCAGCGCTACTCCAGCCAGTACTGGTACGTTTCACTTCCCAGGTATATCCGCCGGGAACGCTTACTTCAAAGGTTGCAGTACCTTTGGTATAGTCCCCTGCATAAGTCTGGAATACATACACACCGGTGTAAGGTGCATTATAGGTATAGGTTACAGAGCCACCTTTTGCTTTGTAGTAATCGGTAGCATAGTTAGAAATCTTGGAACCTTCATATTTTTTCGCGCCGCCCGGCCAATACTGTGTACCGTAAGTGGTATTAACGCTGCCGTATGCACCGTTCCAGGTATCAAAGGTCTTTGCAGGAATCGGCGGAATGTCTGCGCCGGGAGTAGGTGTGGGTGTAGGTGTGGGAACTTCACCATCATCGGGATCCGGTAATTCCAGATTTCCTGCCTGGTAAGAATTCCATTTTACCAACGGGAAGAAGTCCATATCGTCCGCACCGCATAAGTAGGTTGCCATAGAACGATTAGCAGTTTCGTTACCGTTAATAGTTACAGCACCGTTTCCTAAGTTCTTCACATAAATCTTGGAACCTGCTGTAATATACAACACTTCGTCTGCACCGTAGGCATCTGTCCAACCAGCCTGATTCATGGTGATGATTGTGGAATAATTACCACATCTTACCTGAAGTGTAGTTGCAGCATTTACATTAAAGCAGAATGCGTATATACCGCTTTCAGAAAGACCGTTGAAGGTAATTTCTTTTTCGTCACCTTTTGCTAAATTCGCCACACTGGTAGATAATCTGTATTTATAGGTGCTGCTTTCGTAGTGCGGAGGTTCGTATCCTTCAATAACATCATCACCATCAGCGTCACCAATCCAGTACGGAGATACACCAACAATCGCCTGAGAGGTTAAGCAATTGTCATTATCGGTAATGGTGAAGGTTAATTCACCCACACCGGTAATGGTTACAGGCCACTGAGTCCAGTCAGAACCGCTCTTGGTAATCGTTGCTTTTGCTGTGGAAGTATAATCTTTCACATCTTCTGCATAGTCGCTAGCAGTTGCTGTTGCAACAACATTTGCATTGGTAATAGTACTGTTTCCGGTTGATACAAATACATCTCCCAAAGTCAAGGCGCCATTGTCTTTATCTTTTGTAATGGTACCGTCTGCTTCCGGTGTACTATGTTCTAAATAGATGTATTTATCAACTGCTTTGAACTTATATACCGGTTCTACAACCTTTTCGGTTACTTTCACAGTTGCTTCATAGGTAGCGTCAGAGAACAGGTCATCGGTAATGGTTACGGTACAAGTACCTTTAGTGAAGTCGATCTGAGTATTAGCCCAAGCACTACCACTTACGGTCTTGGTACCCTGACCTTCTACAGTGTAGGTTACGTTGCCAACTTTGTAGTTGTTGTTTAAGGTGAAGATATCACTCAGTTTCAGAGTTTTGCTTGCACCTGCATCAACTTCGTAATTTAAGCCGGATTTTGCAGTCCATTTGGTAACCTTAGCCGGATT
>JAFYVF010000135.1 GCA_017549265.1 Clostridia bacterium | reverse complement strand
CCTGTGTCGGTCTGATTTTTCTTTGCAGCTTCACATACTGCGATGCTGCGGTCACAAGTGAATGCTGTAATGATGCGGTTCACAATTTTACCGATGGGTTTTGTGAAAAATCCCGTGGGTTCAAACACGCTGTGACGGGTATACACAATTTTTTTCACGTGACTGCCCCATTTTGCAGCTGCCACTCTGGCAGACATGGTGCCGTGGGCATGCACAATATCGGGCCGTTCTTTTTTGAAGATACGATATAGATTCTTTACGCCTTCTTTGGAATAACTCACATCGGCAATGCCGTCACATTCAATCACGCAAAGACCTGCATCCTCATATAACGGTTTTAGTTTGGAGCCGGTGGGAACAACCGCTTTCACTTGAAAACGGTCTTTGTTATGATGTCGGAAATATTCTAAAATCCATTTTCCGGCACCGCCGATATTGGTATCGGAAATGACCATTAAAATATTCATTTTGCCTCCTCCTCTCCCACAGCATACAGAGATGCTGCCAAGCTTAAGAATGCAAAGAAGAACATATAAATTCTGTAGTTATAGAAGGTGTTATCAAAGAAGCTTTGAATCAGGAAGGAAACAAATCCGCTGATTAATGCAACTGCCAGCACACCCAGTTCTTTGGATTTGGGACGTTTGTACACCATAAAGAGCTGTTTTAAGGTGAAAAATGCCAGCAGAATCAGAATTAAGAATCCAAAAATACCTGTTTCAGACATCTGATGAAAATATAAGCTGTGGGAATGGGGAGCCATAATGGCGTTATACGCAAAAGGCGCATAGGAAGCTTCGAAGGAATAACTGCCCAATCCAACCCCGGTAGGCCAATGTTTTCCCAACATGTCCACGGAGCCTCTCCAGATATACACACGGTAGGCAGTGGAGTTGTCTTTCAGATTTCCGATACTCATAAAACGGTTTAAAATGTTTTGGGGAAGCATCAAAAGAGCAAAGGGAGATGCCAAAATAATGGGGATCAGTGCTTTTCTGTAAAGCAGGATGATAAACAGTGCCATCCCTGCAATCAGTCCCAACCAACAACCGCGGGACTAGGTGAGAATAAGACAGCCCAGCGCTGCCACCACACAAATACCATACACAAATTTGTGCAGCTTTTCCTTGGCGATAATGCACATGGCAAGTGCCAGCGGAATTAAAAACAGCAGATATTCGCCGAACACATTGGGATTCTGGAAGGTGGAATAAATTCGTCCTTCAATATCGGTGAACAGTTTGGTATCTGTCCAGGTGGTGGTTTCGTAGCTTCCGGTAATATACTGAAGATATCCGAAGGCACATACCAAAATGCCGGACAGGGTGAAATAGGAAATACTCATAATCAGTCTGCGTGGGCTGGATACAAAGTAACGAACCACATAATACAGTCCCACAAAGACAAAATATACTAAGAAAATCTGCAGTTTATCGGGAGATTTGGAAATCCAGAGTCCGTAAAGCAAGGCAATCAGGTAGAAGCCGATTAACAAATCGGTGAGGATGGGCTTTGCTTGCTTCAGATTGTTTTGACAGTTGGATTCCAAAACGGCAAATATCAATGCCAAAATACAAAGAGCAACTACTGCCATAGTGGGAAGAATTCCTGCCAAAAACAGTACCATCAGGAAAATCAGGAAGGAAAAGCTGTAGCCTGAGGAATCAACCCGAAGCCATCCCAAAATTTTGCTGCTGCCCACAATTTCTGATACGGTGGTTTTAGAAAACCATTTTTTTAGGGTGCGGTAGGTGAAGCTTTGGGTAATCAGATGGCTGATCCATCCGAAAAACTGTGTAAATTTTCCCATCAGTTTTGCTGTTTTGGATTTTCTGAAAGACTCGGTGGGAAGGTCATTCATAAACATTTTATACACAAAGGTCTTTCGGAAGGGAATCAGAAAGAACAGATATATTTTTTGAAAAATCCGGTAAATCTTGCTGTTTTTAAAGCTTGTCATCACCGTTTCATCACTCCTTTCAGTTTGTTTCGGATATCACGTTGGGTTGCAATGATACCAATGCCGTATAGGAGCATTCCTGCCAATGCAGAAATTCCTACCGTGGCAATATGGCCAATCAGGGTTCCTTTCAAGGGAATCACCTGATAAGTCAGGGTGCAGACAGGGAACATTATGATTCCCAAAAGAATACAGCCGATGATGGAAAACAGTTCTTTTTTTCCCACAAAGTGAAGCTGTTTGTTTAAAAGAATCAGAAGTACGGCCGACATAAATACTGCCGTCAGACTGCTGGAAAGGGCAAGACCAAAGGAACCCATTGCGTCTTTTAACACAAAGGACAGACCAATATTAAAGAGAATGGCAACTCCTGCAGTGACAGAGGGGACTAACATTTTTTTGCGGGCATAATAGGCTTTGTTGAGCAAATCGAGTAACCCGTAGAAGGGGATTCCCAACGAATAGTAGAAGAAAGCTCCTGCGGTCAGGTACACGTCACGGTCGGTAAATTCACCCCGTTTATACACAATTTCAATAATGGGTGTTTTAAATGCCAGCATCAGCACGCAGATGGGAATTAGTACCGCCACAATCAGCATAAAGGAAATCCTCAGAGTACTGTTGTATGCTTCTTGGTCTTCCTGCACCGATTGCTTGGAAAGGCGAGGGAAAATGTAGTTGGTTAAGCTCACCGTAAACACGCTGGACACAATCAGATACAGCTTGTTTGCCCAGTTTAAAGTGGACACACCGTCTGCAATTCCCGAAGCGAATGCGTTGTTGATTAAGGCAGAAATGGGTTGAATCCAGGTTCCTACCATAACGGGAATGGCTAATTTTACTACCGTTTTTAAACCCTCGTGACGAATGACAGGCTGGTAACGAAACCCTTTTTTCACCGCTACGGGAATCTGAATGGCAAACTGAAGCACCCACCCAACCAACAGCGACACGGCAAGACCGTTGATGCCAAACTGCTCATTTAAGAAAAACAGATACAGAATCACAACACCGTTGGAAACTAAGCTCATAGCGGCAGGAACTCCAAATTCACCTTTGGATTGGAGTAGCCCCACGAAAGAAAATGCCAATGAGGCAAACACGATAATGGGCAAGAGAATGATGGAAAGTTGAATGGCAATCGATCTGACTTCTCCCGAAAGTCCTCCTGCCAGTACACTCACTAAATCTGAAGAGAAGAAAATGAGAAGTCCTGTTAAAACCACAGAGCCAATCAGGATAACGTTTAAAAAGGCAGAGGCAAAACGGTCACCTTCCTGTACGCCGTCTTTTTCCAGATAGGTGTTATACACGGGGATAAAGGCGGAGCTCACTGCCGAGGCAAACACAATATCAAATAAATTTAGGGGAAGTGCTGACGCCACATAAAAGGCTTCTGCAGCTCCGGAAGAACCGTACAGACTTGCGATGAGCATTTCTCTTCCTTGCCCCATCAGCTTGGAGAGTAAAATCATCACAAACATAAAGCCCACGGTTTTTATGGATTTTTTCATAAAACTTACCTTCACTTTGAAATATATGTTGATATAACTATCTAATTATATAATTTACCATATTATAGGAAAAATGTCAATCATTCCGAGAGGATTTTATCCCGTTTTTGAATGCGTTTTTTTGTGCCTTTTGTCACATATCACGAAAAATCGGAAAAATCAGGATGAATTTCGTGATAAACGGAGAAAATGAAAAAAACGCCAATTTTTTCAAAAAAATGTTTGCTTTTTTTTTCACAATGTTGTATAATATTTAAAGTGGAGAAATTTGTATTAAAATTTTATCATATAAAGAAAATTTCAGGAGGAATTTCACGATGTTAGTATCCGCAAGCGAAATGCTCAAAAAAGCAAAAGAAGGAAAATACGCTGTTGGTCAGTTCAACATTAACAACTTAGAATGGACCAAAGCGATTCTTTTAACTGCACAGGAATGTAACTCTCCCGTTATCTTAGGGGTTTCTGAAGGTGCAGGGAAATACATGACCGGTTTTAAAACCGTTACCGCTATGGTAAAAGCGATGGTAGAAGATTTAGGCATCACCGTTCCCGTTGCTCTGCACTTAGACCACGGTTCTTACGAAGGTGCAAAAAAATGTATCGAAGCAGGTTTCTCTTCCGTAATGTTTGACGGTTCTCACTACGGTATCGAAGAAAACATTGAAAAAACTAAAGAAATCATTGCTATTGCAAACGCAAAAGGTATCTCCGTGGAAGCAGAAGTTGGTTCCATCGGCGGCGAAGAAGACGGCGTTGTTGGTGCAGGTGAAGTGGCAGATCCTGATGAATGCAAACTGATTGCAGATTTAGGAGTGGACATGCTGGCTGCAGGTATCGGTAACATTCATGGTAAATATCCCGCAAACTGGGCAGGTTTAAACTTTGAAGCGTTAGATAAAATTCAGCAGAAAACCGGAACTATGCCTTTAGTTCTGCACGGTGGTACCGGTATCCCTGCTGACATGATTCAAAAAGCAATTTCTTTGGGCGTTTCCAAAATCAACGTAAACACCGAATGTCAGTTAAGCTTTGCGGAAGCTACCAGAAAATACGTGGAAGCAGGTAAAGACTTAGAAGGCAAAGGCTTTGACCCCAGAAAACTGTTAGCACCCGGCGTGGAAGCAATTAAAGCAACCGTAAAAGAAAAAATGGAACTGTTCGGTTCTGTAAACAAAGCATAATTTTCGCAGTTTTTTAACAATATCAATCGATAAATAAAAATCCCCCCCGATTTTCCCGGGGGGATTTTTGTCTAAAAACGGAAAGGAACGAAATAAAAAATGGAAAAAGCAGTATTAACCGTTATCGGCAAAGACAGAACCGGGATTATTCACGGTGTATCCGGCGTTTTATTAGACGCAGATATCAACATTATGGATATTTCCCAGACCATTATGCAAGATATGTTCACCATGGTAATGCTGGTGGATATCGCAAATTCCAAAGTGGAATTTACTTCGTTAAAAGAAATTCTTCGTGAAGAAGGAAAACGCTTAGGTGTGGAAATTACCATTTGTCACGAGCAGATTTTTAATTCCATGCACAGAATCTAAGAAAGGACTGCCCGAGTATGATCAATAATTACGAAGTAATCGAAACTTTAAAAATGATTAACCAGGAAAACCTGGATGTAAGAACGGTTACCATGGGGATTTCTCTTCGTGACTGTGCTCATTCTGACCCGAAAATTGCCTGTCAGAATATTTACGATAAAATCACCAAATATGCCGAAAAACTGGTTCCCGTGGCAGAAGGAATTGAAACGGAACTGGGGATTCCCATTGTAAACAAACGAATTTCCGTTACCCCCATTTCCATTGTGGCAGAAAGCAGCCATACCGATAACTATACTTGCTTTGCCAAAGCTCTGCAAAAAGCGGCAGACGAAGTAGGTGTTAACTTTTTGGGTGGATTTTCTGCCTTGGTGCACAAGGGCTTAACCAAAGGGGACGATATTTTAATTAATTCCATTCCCGAAGCGTTAACTGCAACCAGAAACATTTGTTCTTCCGTCAACGTGGCATCTTTAAAAACAGGCCTCAATATGGATGCTGTAAAAAGAATGGGTGAAGTGATTGTAGATTTGGCACATCGCACCAAAGATCAGGACAGTATCGGCTGTGCAAAACTGGTGGTGTTTGCCAATGCGGTGGAGGATAACCCCTTTATGGCAGGTGCCTTCCACGGTATCGGAGAGCCTGAATGTGTGATCAATGTGGGCGTTTCCGGTCCCGGTGTAGTACATTCAGCCCTCAAAAAAGTCAAAGGTGCAGATTTTGAAACCGTGGCGGAAACCATCAAAAAAACTGCATTTAAAATTACCCGTACCGGTCACATGGTGGCTCAGGAAGCGGCAAAAAGACTGGGTGTTCCCTTTGGCATTGTGGATTTAAGCTTAGCTCCTACTCACGCAATCGGAGACAGTGTGGCAAGAATTTTAGAAGAAATGGGCTTAGAACGTTGCGGTACTCACGGTACCACGGCAGCACTTGCACTCTTAAATGATGCCGTGAAAAAAGGTGGTATGTTTGCAAGTTCCTTTGTAGGCGGTTTGTCCGGTGCGTTTATTCCCGTTTCCGAAGACGAAGGTATGATTGAAGCAGCGGCAATGGGCGCATTGTCTTTGGATAAATTAGAAGCAATGACCTGTGTATGTTCTGTTGGTCTGGATATGATTGCCGTTCCCGGGGATACTCCCGCTTCCACCATTTCTGCCATTATTGCAGACGAAGCGGCAATTGGTGTGGTAAATCAGAAAACCACCGCTGTTCGTGTGATTCCCGCATACGGCAAAAAAGAAGGGGACTTTGTGGAATTCGGCGGATTATTAGGCAAGGCACCCGTGATGGGCGTGCATCCCTATAGCAGTGAGGAGTTTATTGCCCGTGGTGGTAGGATTCCTGCCCCCATCCAATCCTTGAAGAATTAGGGCTTGATAAAATTGTTTCAAATGGATGAACCTCATCACTCGCCGTACACACAGTACGGCTTTGGATAAAAATCATCGTTTTGAAACTATAAGAAAATCATGTAAAAAAAGTTCCGTAAATTTTAACAAATTACGGAACTTTTTTATGTTTCATCTCGTCAAAAAAAGTAGCAATAATTTATGGAAAAAATTTCCTGAAAGGAGCTATTTGCAATGAAATTAAAATCGGTTTTATCTTTGCTTCTTTGTTTTTTACTGTGCTGTTCGCCTGTGTTTGCGCAGACGGAGTCAGACAGTATGCAGAAGGCACTCAGTTACGCCAAAACCATTCTTACCATTCCGGAAGACTACACCGACTTTACCTACCGTGCTCAGACTGCACCGGATGGTGAAGTAAGTTGGATTTTTATCTGGTCAGGTGAAAACAAAGGGGACGTGCAGGTTTATCTGAGTGATGACGGATATGTGTCCGCTTATTATTCATGGATCTATGCAGATTCCTATGATGAAACGTTGGCAACCTATACTCATGAGGAAGCGAGAGAAATTGCAAAAGCGTTTATTGAAAAAGTCAATCCCGAATTATATCCGTATCTGCGGGAAGTAACGCCTGATGGGGAAAGCAGAGATTCCCGCACGGCATATTTTGTTTTTCAGGAATATTGCGGAGAGATTCCCGTATTTGCCAACACGGTTTCTGTGACGGTGGATAAATATCACGGTAACATCAGAAGTTATCAGGGGACGAGAAAGGCTGAAGGCTTGCCTCAAACTACTCCTGTGTTGGGTATAGATGAAGCGAAAGAAGCGTATCTTCGTGACATCGGTTTGCAGATGGAATATCGGATGTATTACAACCACCAGGACAAAAACTATACGGTGTTCCCTGTGTATTACTTAAAAGATACCATGGGAAAAGCAATTGACGCGGTAACGGGAAATGCGATAGAACCCTATTTCCCCGATTCTGAATATCGTTACGGACTCAACAGTCCGACAGAGGATTCTGTTATGAAGGAAGAATCTGCAGAAGGAGGATTTTCTCCTGCGGAACTGGAAGCACTTTCCAATGTGGGTGAGGTGTATTCCAAAGAAGATGCCATAAAGATTGCAACCGAAAAAATTCCTGCTTTGGAGGGATATGCACTTTACAGCGCATCCTTGCATCGGGATTATCGGGATGAAACCAAGTTGTATTGGTATTTTGGGTTGAAAAAAGATGATGGCACCTATGCGGATGTGCAGATGAATGCAAAAAACGGTCAGTTACTCAGCTTTTCCTTGCCACAGACCGATGTTGAAAATACCAATTTCACCGTTGAGGATGCCAAAGCTGTGGCAGAAGCGTTTTTAGCCAAAGAAGCATCAGACGTATTCGCAATGACACAGTACACCGAAGATAACGGCTACGCGGTTCCTTTGCAAGAGGACGAAGGCCTGCCTTCTTCTTATTATCTCACATACCGTCGTATGCAAAACGGTATTCCCGTTAGCTCAAATGCGCTCACAGTGAGAGTGGATGCCAATACCAAGCAGGTTACTTATTACAGCCGTTCCTTTACGGAGGCAATCAGTTTTCCTGACATTTCTTCTTGCCTGACGCCAAAAGAAATTTTGGAAGTCATGAGCAAAAACATGAATTTTTCCCAGGTTTATCTTCCCGTGGAAGAAGGCTACCGCCTTGCCTACACCTTTCAAAATCCCTTGGGCTCCATTTATGACCCCTATAGCGGAAAACGTTTGGATTATAAGGGCGAACCCCGTGAAGAATCTGTGATTCCTGCATATACCGATATTTCGGGACATTGGGCGGAGCAAATGATTCTTACGCTGTTGGATAACGGATATTATTTCACTGAAAATGAATTTCGCCCCGATGATGCTATCACTAAAAAAGAATTTTTACAGTTCTTTGGAATGATTGGTAATGACACCGATGCAGAGGTACGTAAGACCATAGCAAGAATAGAAGGAATTCCCGAAGGCGAAGCAGATGCTAACGCTTTTATGACAAAAGAAGAACTGTGTTATTATTTCATTGATCGGTTAGGATATCAGAAGGTTGCACAATTGGATGAAATTTATAAGTATCCTTTCCCTGATGAAGCAGATGTGTCGGATTCTTTAAAAGGAGACATTGCGATTTTAGTAGGATTCGGTATTTTAAAAGGGGACGCAAACGGAAACTTTTATCCCCAAAAACAGTTAACCCGTGCAGAGACAGCCAGTGCAATCTATCATTTTTTAAAAAACGGACAATAGTATCAAAAAAGACAGCCCCCATAAAACAAAATGGGGGCTGTCTTTTTTAGGAGGAGGGGGATAATCCGGATTTATCAATTCGGATAACGTATTCAATATAGGCATCTGTTTCGCTTTTTTTCGTATCTGCAGGGACACCTGCTTTATTCATCATTTCCACCGCTTGCTTTAAGGTGTTGGAAAAAATACGGATATCCCGAAACAGCGGAACCATCCGCTTTTCTTTTTTTTCGCGGGATGCCTTTTCCGACAGAAGACTGTCCACATAGGCATCTGTTTCCACCACATTCAAGCTTTTTGTCACAATCTGATGAACAGCTTTTTTCTGTAAATCTTCGTTTTCTAAGCGAAGTAGGGAGCGACAGTGGCGTTCACTGAGCTGATGTTCCACTGCTAATGCCTTGATTTCATCTCCCAAACGGAGCAAACGGAGTTTATTGGCTATGGTGGATTGCTTTTTGCCCAGTTTAAAGGCAAGCTCGTCCTGGGTATAACCAAATTCCCGAATCAGTTTGTCGTAAGAAATGGCTTCCTCAAAAAAACTGAGGTCTGCTCTTTGCAGATTTTCAATTAAGGCAACCAAGGCAGAAGCATCTTCATTCACATTCATGACAATGACGGGAACTTCTTTTAAACCGATTAGTTTGGCTGCTTTCAAACGCCGTTCTCCTGCAATCAGTTCATAGGTGTTTTCGTTTAATTTGCGAACCGTCAAAGGCTGTATGATTCCGCAGACACGGATGGATTCTGCTAATTCAAACAATGCCCCTTCTTCAAAAATTTTACGGGGCTGATGAGGATTTTTTAAGATGGCATCGGTAGAAACGGTAAACAGTTTATTTTTCGGGGGTGTTTTGGGAAAAAGATTCATGTTGTTTGCTCCTTTTTCTGCTTAAATTTGGAAATAAATTCCAATTCTTATTTTAGTATAACAGAAAAAAAGGGGAAAGTAAAGAAAAATCGTTCGACATAATTTTTTAAAAATTGCATCAAAAATCAAATGCTTATTCCTCTGTCAGGGAAGCATAGAGAAAGTCTTGAGGGTTTAAGAGTTCTCCATCTTTGGAAAGTTCAAAGTGCAGATGGCATGGAAGATGTGCCTCCCATATACCGGATTCTCCCATTGTGCCGATCCGATCCCCTTGGAGTACCACTTGTCCCACGGAAACAACCTGATCATCAGCTAAGTTGGTATAGGTTGTGAAATATCCGCCGTCGTGGGAGAGTTCTACCGTATACCCCTGTTCGTAGTCAAACTCGTTTCTGGTAACAATACCGTCGGAAGCTGCATAGACGGGAGTGCCTTCTTCACCGCCAAAATCAATTCCCAGATGGGTGCGGTAATCACCGTAGGTTGCCTGAAATACCAAAACATCCTCGGTGTATTCAGAGAGTACCTCCGCTCCTGCCACAGGAAGAACAATGTGCAGTTTTTTGGGAGTAGGAATCGGCGTGGGTGCAGGCGTTTGTATGGGAATTAGGGGCGAAGGAGAAGGGGGCAAGGTCGGAATGACAGCAGCCTTTGGTGTTGCAGTTGCTTTCGGGGCGCTTTTTGGCGGGGTGATGACAGCTTTTAAAATTTCAGTGTTGGCTTTCTTTAAAAGCTCCTGTTCTAAATGTGTGGTCATCGTATTTGCAACCGTCATGGTAATTACGGTGATGATACCCGCCAAGCTAAGTAGAGTGAGAAAAGTTTTTCCTTTTTTCATAAAATGTCCGTCCTTTATTTTAAAATTACTGAAAATATTGCTACGAAAAGTTTTTACCTTTTGGAGTTGTTTTATACGTTAATCGGTGGCGATTTCCACTCCTGTGTAGTATTTTTTTAAAATTTGGTCATAAGTATAGCCAAGTTTTGCCAAATGATTGGCTCCATATTGGCTCATTCCCACGCCGTGACCGTTTCCTTTGGTGGTGATGGTGATTACATCGCTGATTTCTACCATGAAATTGGCAGAACGAAGTTCTAAAAGGGAACGAAGCTCCACACCTGAAAATTCGGTTTCGCAAAGCAATACAGATTTTACGCTTCCCGATTCATTTCTTACCCAATTAGAAAACCAGTTTTGGGGATTTTCAGTGAAGGAAACGGTTTTGGTACCTGCGTTGATTTTTTCTTGAAATTCCAAAATAGTAAAGGTTTTTGTTTCGGTATAACGGGGAGAGGCTTCTTCCCCTTCCGATGGCACGGAAACCAGGTAGGGCACAGGATTTCCCCAAACGTCCTCGGCATTTTCGGTCATTCCCGATGAAGTGGAATGAAAAACCGCCGTGATGGCTTCTCCGTTGTATACAAGAATTTGACTTTTAGTGGAATTTACCGCTTGTTTGATTTTTTCCAAATCAGTGGGATTTTTTGAAAATTTTTGAGTAAGTTCTTCCGGGGAAAGATAAGCTTTGCAGTGCGTAGAATCAGAGCAGACATCAGCTTCCGGATGGTCTTTGTTGGAGGATTTGGAACGATTCACGGTGTAAGTTCTTGCGGCGACTGCCTGAGCTTTTAAGGCTTCCGGTTCAAAAGATGCGGGCATTTCCCCCGCCACCACGCCGTAAAGGTATTCCTCCAGTGGTAAAGTGATGTGATTTCCTTGATGAAGCAGCGTGATTGTCGGTTCGGACGGGGAGGGAACGAGGGGTTCTTCGGAGGAAATGTTTTTTTCATCCGGTAAATATTTGGTCCCCAAGCATCCGAACAGTAGCGGAATCGTCCATAATACCAAAAACACACCGCCCCCGAGGAGGAAGGGAAAAAAACGTTTTTTTTTCATAGAATATATGCCTTCTTTCGGTGATTTTTTCATAGAATTGAAAAGAGAGAAAATTCTTTTTCCGAAAAAACAAAAATCCAAAAAATTTACTTGCTTTTTTAGAGAAGTTATTGTATAATATTATTTAATGTATATGTATGACCATTTATCAGTATGTTCTTTTTGAAAAAAATTTCAACCAACTTCTAAGAATCCGATTGGTCATCACAAGGAGTTTAGTTTATGACAAATGCAAATCAAAATATGATAGAAGAAATCATCACCGAGGAAATGGCGGTTTTGCCTCTTCGTGGCGTCTCTATTTTTCCCCACACGGTGATGCATTTAGATGCTCAGAGAAAAATTTCCGTGGCAGCCATTGAATATGCTATGCAGCATAACAAACCTGTATTGTTATTGGCTCAGGTGGACCCTTCGGTAGAGCATCCCAAAGAAGGGGATTTTTATCGAATTGGTACCATTGCTAAGGTGAAACAACTTTTGAAGTTGCCCAATAACTGCGTGAGAGTTCTGGTAGATGCCAGAATTCGTGGGGAAAGTTTAACCGTGTATGAAAAAGACGGGATGCTTTTTTCTCAGGTGAAGCGTTGCCCCAGACGGCAACCTGCTCGCCGTTCTAAACAGTTGGAAGCCCAGCTTCGTTCCCTAAAGGATGTGTATGCGGAATACTTTAAGCTGGTGGGCAGAATTTCTCCCGACGTGATGGGGGGTATTGTGTCTACCAATGATATTGAAAAATTAACCGATATCATTTGCGGAAGCCTGTTTGTGGATTACGATGAAAAGCAGTATCTTTTAGAATTGCTGGATCCTAGGAAACGAGTAACCGAGCTGATTAAGGTTTTAACGGCGGAAATTGACCTTCTGCAGTTGGAAATTGACATTCAGGCAAAAGTAAAAAGTCAGATTGATAAAAATCAAAAAGAATATTATTTAAGAGAACAAATCCGTGCCATTCACGAAGAATTAGGCGAGGAGGAAGATGTTCATTCGGAATCTGAGGCATATTTCAGAAAACTGGAAGAAATCAGAACGGCACTTTCCGAAGATTCCTATGAAAAGGTGAAAAAGCAAATCAACCGATTCTCTAAAATGCATCCTCAGGCACAAGAAACCATGGTGGAAAGAAACTACTTAGATACTTTGTTTGACTTGCCCTGGTTAAAAACCACCAAAGAGAACATTGATTTAAAGAAATGCTTAGAAAAGCTGGATCGTGACCATTATGGTCTGGATAAAGTAAAAGAGAAACTTTTAGAGTATCTTTCTGCGAAAAAATTCAATCCCGAGATTAAAGCTCAGATTTTGTGCCTGGTAGGGCCTCCCGGTGTGGGGAAAACTTCTATTGTGAAATCCATTGCGGATTCCATCGGCAGAAACTATCAGAGAATGTCCTTGGGTGGTGTGCACGATGAAGCGGAAATCCGTGGTCACAGACGTACCTATGTGGGCGCAATGCCCGGCAAGATTATGTCTGCCATCCGCACCGCAGGAGTGAAAAATCCGCTCATCCTATTAGACGAAATTGATAAACTTGGCAAGGATATGAGAGGTGACCCTGCAAGTGCACTCTTAGAAGCTTTGGATAAAGAGCAGAACAATACCTTTACCGACCACTATGTGGATTTGCCCTTCGACTTGTCTGAAGTGCTCTTTATCACCACGGCAAACAGTTTGGATACCATTCCCGGTCCCTTACTTGACCGTATGGAAGTGATAGAGTTATCGGGCTACACCCGTTACGAAAAGTATCGCATTGCCACCGACTATCTGGTGAAAAAGCAGTATAAAGAGCATAAAATCACCAAGAAAACCTTGAAAATTGAGGATAGTGCGATTTATTCCATCATTGATTACTATGTGAGAGAAGCAGGGGTTCGTCGATTGGAGAGAACCTTGGTTACCTTAATCCGTAAGGCAGAAAAAGATATGCTTCTGACCGATAAAAAAT
>JAFYVF010000134.1 GCA_017549265.1 Clostridia bacterium | reverse complement strand
ATATATTTCTTACTTTTGGCTGTTCGTTTGGCGGATTTAATATAAAATCAAAATCAATGTCTGAACCATACCTTTTTTTGTCAAAACCAACAATTATAATTCTTTCTCTATGCTGAGGCACATAATTTTTTCCGTCAAGCACTGCATAACTGATACTATAATCCAGTTCTTCAAGGGATTCACAGATAACTTTAAATGTATTTCCTTTATCGTGACTTTGAAGATTTTTCACATTTTCAAGCATAAATGCTTTAGGTCTTTTTGCTTTAATAACTCTACATACATCAAAAAATAATGTTCCTTGTGTTTTATCCTCAAACCCAGTTGCTCTACCAAGACTTTGTTTTTTAGAAACACCGGCAATAGAAAATGGCTGACAAGGAAAACCCGCTACCAAAATATCATGCGTGGGAATAGCAGTATCTGCATTTACTTGTGTTATATCGTCATCGGGTTGGTCTCCAAAGTTGGCGTAATATGTTTTTTGACAATATTTATTCCATTCATTTGAATACACACATTTTGCACCTGTTTTTTCATATGCAATTCTCATACCACCGATTCCTGCAAACAAATCTATAAATGTATAATGTTTATTAGTGTTTTCTTTTTCCTTCTTTGTGTTGTTCAATAACTGTTTAACTGCTGTAGTAAAACAATCTTGTATTGATTGATTGGTAGTTGTAGCATAAAAAGATAAATTTTCGTACACACTATCATCTATTCTTAAATGAACTTGTTTCGCCATACAAATCACCTTGCTCCGGGCATTTTTTTATACCTATTTTTTCCCTATTATATCACATTGAAATAAAATTTTCAAGAGAAAAGGACAGTTTTTTAACATTTTAAAAAACTGTCCTTAAAACTACATACCACATGCAAGTTTTTTATTCCGACAAACATTTTTTAAGATAAGTAAGAAGCTCATCCCAGCTTCCTTTGGGATAGCGGGAAATATCACGGTTTTCGTGATTGATGAGGCAATCGGTCAGCAAGAACACGTTCATACCAAGCTCTTCTGCCACCATATCATCTGCCACGTCATTACCCACCATCACACATTCTTCGGGAGATAAGTTCAGCTTTTCTAAAATATCCCGATAATAGTTCAGATTCGGTTTGGCGTATCGGCAATTTTCATAAGTGGTGTAGTATGAAAAATCATCCGGAGAAAGTCCTGCCCACCCCATTCTTTTTTCAGTGGCAATGGATGGAAAAATAGGGTTGGTTGCAAGAACCCTCAGAATGTTTTTATCTTTTAAATATTGCACAATTTCTCTCGCCATGGGGTGTCTTTGGCAAACTTCCTGAACCTTATCAAATTCTTCTTGATAAAAACGGTCAAAATGAGGAATATCTTTTTTGGCATCTTCTCCATAGTGATTGCAAAAGGAATTCCAGAAGACGATTTCGTTAATCTCATTCCCATCATTATGAATCATTTCTTCGGTGCCCTGCCAGATTGCACCCACCAACTCCTTGGGCTCATAGCCGTGGGGCGCAAGCGCCAAAGAAAGTCCCTTAAAATATGTCTTCACAAACACATCCTGATCCATAGGAAGCAGAGTGCCGTCCAAATCAAATAATACTGCTTTTAATGCCATAGTTTCCCTCTATTTTGCAAAGAAAGCAATGGCAACAATGCCTGGTCCTGCGTGGGTGCCGATGGTGCTGCCCATCAGGATGGATTCTTTGGGAGCGTTGCCGTCTTTCCAGAAGTCTTTGGTCTGTTCCAAGAATAATTTTACCCCTTCGTCACTCTGACCGCTATGTCCGAATAACACAGGTTTGGTGTAATCAATTTCGCCCACTTTTTTGATTTCTTCAATCAGTGCCTGGTTCCCCTGTTTTGCACCTCTGGCTTTAGAAATCTGATGAATGGCACCGTCATACACTTTTACGATGGGTTTAATGTTTAATAAACCGCCCACCAAGGATACCACGCCGGAAATTCTGCCACCCATTTTTAAGTATTTTAAGGTGTCTACCATGGCAATGATATATAATTTATCTTTGATGGAATCTAAGATATCTTTAATTTCTTTGGCAGATTTTCCTTCCTCACGCAAACGAAGGGCATATTCCACAAGAATACCGGAGCCAACTGCAACGTTTCCGGAATCCACCACGTAAATATTATCAAATTCCTTGGCAGCAATATTGGCGCTCTGACAGGTACCCGATAAACCGGATGCCACAGTGATTACCACCGCTTCGTCTCCGGCATCAACCACTTCCTGAAACGCCTTACGGAATTCCTCAGGAGAAACCTGGCTGGTGGTGGGAAGGGTATCCACCTTTTCTAATTTTTCATAAAATTCTTCATTGGTGATGGTAACACCATCGATAAATTCTTCTTCACCAAAACGAACGGTCAGCGGAATTACGGTGGTCAGTGCTCTGCGGTCTGCCATTAAATTTGCGGTAGAATCAATAATCATTCTTGTTTTCATAAATACACTCCTCACTTATCGTAAAAATAATTTCAGTAATTTTCCATATAATTTCCGATGGTACGGCTGATAACGCATGGGTAAATCCAACCAAGTCTTCTTATCTACAATACTTTTGGTATGAGAAAAGGCATCGAAGCCTGCTTTTCCGTGATAGCACCCCATGCCGCTTTCTCCAACGCCGCCAAATCCCATCTCGCTGGTTGCCAAGTGAATGACAACATCATTAAAACACCCGCCACCAAAGGAAAGTTTATTCAACACCTCATTCTGATGTTTCTTATCATTTGAAAATAGGTAAAGGGCAAGGGGTTTTTCTTTCGGTTGCAATAAGGGAATCACATCTTCCCAATGTTCGTAAGTAAGAATCGGTAGAATGGGTCCGAAAATTTCTTCCCCCATCACAGGGTCTTCCCACGCAACACCATCCATCACGGTGGGTTCTATTCTCAAAGTGTTGGCGTTGTATCCACCGCCACACACAACCTTCTTTTGGTCAATCAGACCGACAATTCGTTCGAAATGCTTTTGATTAACGATTTTTCCGTAATCGGAATTGGAAAGCGGTACTTTTCCGTACTGTTTTTCAATCTGTTTTCCAATTTCCGAAATCAGCGCATCCTTTAGGGATTTGTCACAGAGAATATAATCGGGCGCTACACAGGTCTGCCCGCAATTTAAATATTTTCCAAACACAATTCGCTTTGCCGCAAGTTTGATATTGGCGGTTGCATCCACAATGCAGGGGCTTTTTCCGCCAAGCTCCAAAACGGCAGGCGTTAAATGTTCGGCACATTTTCTGAGTACTTCTTTCCCCACATTCTGACTTCCCGTAAAAAATACCAAATCAAATTTGTGAGATAAAAGTTCTTTGTTTTCTTCCCGTCCACCCGTTACAACCGCAACATATTCGGGTGGGAAACATTCCGAAACCAGCTTCGCCATCACACGGGAGGTTTCGGGAGAATAAGCGCTGGGCTTCACAATGACAGTATTACCGGCCGCAATGGCATCACAAAGGGGCTCCATCGTGAGTAAAAAGGGATAATTCCACGGGCTCATCACGAGCACATTGCCATACGGGGATGCCTTGGTAAAGCTATGGGAAGCAAAGTGGGTCATGGGTGTTCGCACAGTGTGTTTTTTCGTAAACTTTTTAAGATTTCGTATCATATAGCTGATTTCCGATAAGGTCAGCCCCACTTCACACATAAAACCTTCAAAATCACTTTTCCCCAAATCAGCCTTCAATGCACAGTGAATTTCTTCTTCGTGCTTTCGAATTGCTTGATAAAGTTTTTGTAAAGCCTGTTTTCGAAAAAGGATGGAAAGGGTTGTTCCCGTTTGAAAAAAAGTGCGCTGTTTTTCTAATAATTCTGCTATGTACATACCACACTCTCCTCCGATACCATGTGATAAAAACGTTCCAATTCCTTGGCATTCCATAAAATCGGAACAGGATACAGCGGATTTCCTTCCTGATCGGCATGTTTTGCCATAGTGGGAATATCCTTTGACAAAATTCCCGAAATTGTTGTGGGAATCTGCATATTTTTATTCAAATCTTTAATTTTATCAATCAGTTTTTTGGCACCTGCTTCGTAGGAATCTTCCTTATTTGCAATTTCCGCATAGCAGGCAAGCTGATAAAGTTTTTTATGAATGGCGCTTCCGTATTCTTCTAAAAAGATGGGAAGCAATACTGCATTTGCCAGTCCGTGAGGAACATTATATTGTCCGCCCAAAGAATGGGCCACGGCATGAATGTAACCTACATAGGATTTGGAAAAGGCGATTCCCGCTTTGTAGGCAGCTTGGAGCATATTGGTTCTTGCCTCGTAATTTGTGGGCTCATAATATGCTGTTTGCACATTTTCCAAAACTAATTTCACGGCTTCTTTGCAGAGCCGTCTGGTTTCTTTGGACGTGGAACGACCGATATATGCTTCCACCGCATGGGTTAAAGCATCCATTCCCGTGGTAGCAGTTAGATGCTTCGGCAATGTATAGGTCACTTTGGCGTCCATCACCACATAATGGGAAATCAGCGGAAACGCATTCATAGTATATTTATATTTCTTTTCTTCATCTGTAATCACGGCAGTTACCGTTACTTCGCTACCGGTTCCTGCAGTGGTGGGAACTGCAAAAAATGGTGGAAGTTTCCGCCAGATTTTTAAGTTTCCACGGATTTTTTCCAAATTCCTTTTGGGATACCGAACCAGTGCCCCCACTGCCTTTGCGCAATCCATGGCAGAACCGCCGCCAAAAGCAATCAGAGAATCACAATGCTCCTGCAGATAAACTTTTTTGGCATTTTCCACATTGTCTGCTGTGGGATTGGCTCTGGTTTGATCATAAACTGCATAGGAAATCCCCGCCTTTAACAGAGAATCTTCCAATTCTTTGGTTGCACCGGAATTTCTAAGATAGGAATCTGTTACCAACAAGGGCTTTTGGATTCCTTTTTTCTTCATCTCACAGGCAATTTCTAAAACGCTGTTCAAACACACCGGTTCCCGATAAGGAAGCACAGGCAGTGCCAAATGAAAACAAAACTGATAAGTTCGCGCAAATATTTTTCTGAATAGATTCATTTAGGCAGTCCTTCTTTGGTAATTTCCTGCAGATTTTTTGCAATCACTTGCAGGGCATAGTAAAAATGTTCTCGTTCTTCATCGCTAAGACCGGCTCCGCCCTTTTCCACGGCTAATTTAATACGTTCACGGAGCTCATAGGTGGCTTTTCTTCCTTCCTGGGTTAAACGGATTTTTGCACGGTAACCAGTACCGTTGCCCTGATCTCTAACCACCAGTCCTTTCGTTTCCATTTCGGAAATCACACGGGAAACCTCTGCCTTATCTCTTTGACACATTTCGGAAAGATTGGCATGCGTAGCCTATATGGTGCAACTAAATTGTTTATCCTATTGGTAAGAAACCAATTAGGAGGCAACTTTTATGGATACGATTACTGCCGTTAGAAATCGAATTTTACAGT
>JAFYVF010000133.1 GCA_017549265.1 Clostridia bacterium | reverse complement strand
CTTCCTTTTATGGCACAAACTTCAGATATTCTCGAAACTGCTCGTCAGCGTGGGCAGCAGATTTTGTTTGAAGGTGCACAAGCTGTGATGCTGGATGTTGACCATTCGGTGGCTCCTACGGTAGCGGCGGTTCCTACGGTAGCGGCGGTCCCTACGGTAGCGGTGGTTCCTACGGTTCCGGTGGTTCCTCCGGTTCCGGCGGTTCCTACGGTTCCGGCGGTTCCTACGGTGGCGGTAGCTATCCCAACAACTATGATCCTTACAACAACACACAGGCTAATCCCCAACAATATCAGCAAAACTCCGGCTCGGAAGATTTAGAATCCAACTGGACCGAATTTTAAACGGAATGAAATGATAAATTTCATAATAGAAAAGGGAGACAAAAATTATGAAAGAAAAAATGAAACCATTACTGGTCGGAATGTTGGCAGGGGCATTGTTAGTACCCACAGTTTCCGCTACAGTAGGCACAATTACCAAAGAATTATCCTATAACAACATTAAAATCACCTTAAACGGTAACGAAATCACCCCCACCGATGCAAACGGTACTTATGTGGAACCCTTTATTATTGACGGAACCACCTATCTGCCCGTACGTGCGGTAGCAAATGCGTTAGATTTGGGCGTGGAGTGGAATGGCGAAACCAACACGGTAATGCTTTCTGATAAAACATTTTCCGAAGCTCCCTCAGTGGGTGAAACCACCAAAGAA
This sequence comes from Clostridia bacterium, assembly GCA_017549265.1. Classification (GTDB taxonomy): domain Bacteria; phylum Bacillota; class Clostridia; order UMGS1840; family UMGS1840; genus SIG452. Next base: position 2,152 of record JAFYVF010000133.1, on the reverse strand, counting down.
GGGGATATCATCTACAATATGGACGGTGTAAAAATCACCCTGACTGAAATCAAAGAGAATAGCGGGTACACTGCTTACCGTTTCTTAATTGAAAACTCCACAGACAATGTGATTATGTTCTACGGCAGCAGTATTTCTGCCAATGATTTTATGACATATGATACGATTAGTGCAAATGTTCAGCCCCATAAAAAAGCAGAAATGTACCTGTCTATTGATACAGGTGCATACTCCTCTCCCCGTATTGACACAGTGGAAACCATTGAGATTGAAGCCTCCTGCAATTTTCACGAAGACGGCACTTTAAAACAGATAAAAGAGAATAGATCCACCATGAAATTAAGCTTTTAATTTGGAAATCACAACAAAAATCCCACAACTTCGGTTGTGGGATTTTTGTTTTTGTGTCTAAGGAGAAAAATCATTGGCTCGCCCCTTGGGGAGAGCTGTCAGCGTAAGCTGACTGAGAGGGGAACTATTTGGTTCTTTGAATCACTTCGACAACACCGAAACTACGGGACGATGTGGACATCATCCCCTACAAAGGGACGAAAAGCATCATGGTTCTTCCCGACGATAAAAAAATCCCGCAGAATTTTTGAAAATCTGCGGGATTTTTGATTGCACTTTTTGGGGTAAAAACCAGTTCCAAAAAATTTCCAATCGATTAACGTTTGGAGAACTGGGGTGCACGACGAGCTGCTTTTAAGCCGTATTTCTTTCTTTCCTTCATACGAGGATCACGAGTTACGAAGCCAGCTTTTTTCAGGTCGGTTTTTAAATCAGCATTGTAGTTGATTAAAGCTCTGGTGATACCATGTCTGATAGCACCTGCCTGACCGGAAACACCGCCACCGAATACGTTAACCAAAACGTCGAACTGACCTGCGGTTGCAGTTAAGTTTAAGGGCTGTCTAACGATTAATTTTAAGGTTTCCAGACCAAAATAGTCGTTGATATCTCTTTTATTGATGATAATGTTACCTTTACCGGGAACCAGACGAACTCTTGCAACAGAGCTTTTTCTTCTGCCGGTGCCAAGATATACTTCTAATTTTTTAGCCATATCTTATATCCTCCCTATTAACCGTTGTATACTTCAGGTTTCTGAGCAGCGTTTTCGTGTTCAGCACCTTTGTAAATTCTAACTTTGGTAGCCATTTTTCTGCCCAGAGAGTTGTGGGGCAGCATGCCTTTGATTGCCAGCATCATAGCTTTTTCCGGATTTTCAGCCATCAGCTTTTCATAGGGAACTGCTTTTAAGCCGCCGATGTAACCGGTGTGTCTGTAGTAGATTTTGTTTTTCAGTTTGTTACCGGTTAAAACAGCTTTTTCAGCGTTGATAACGATAACGTGGTCTCCCAGGTCAACGTTGGGAGTGTACTCAGGACGATGTTTTCCTCTTAAAATGGAAGCAACTTTCGCAGCGGTTCTACCTAAAGAAACATCTGCAGCGTCTACGATATACCATTTGGATTCGATCTGTCCTGCTTTTGCAAGATAAGTATCTTTCATAAGAAACCTCCGAATTTATTTCATCTTTATTTTAAACAATTTTTGATGTCCGTTTTTACGAACGGATATCATTATACATAAAGATTTCTCATTTGTCAACAACTTTTTTGAAATTTTTCAATCTAAAAATGGTTTTCTCTTATTTTCTTTCGTTTTCTCTCGTTTTCTTCGTTTTTTGAATATGCGATTTTACAAATCAGAGGTCAGGTTTGTTAAAATTTTATCAGAATAAGGGGGAATGGCTTCCTCAAAAGATACCACATACCCTGCAAGAATGGATGCTTTTTCCAAACAGACTGCCAAGGAATGCCCTTTCATATAATGGTATAAAAAGCAGGCACAGAAACTGTCCCCTGCACCCACAGCGGAAACAAAGTCACTTTTTTTGGCGGGAATACAGAAAAATCCTTGGGTTTCGTCCCACACACAGGCACCGTCGCTGTCTAGCGTTAAAATGGCGGTTTTGATATGGTATTTCTCACAGATTTTTTGCAAGGCAAGGCCAATCTCCGCCTCCGTGAGAGAGGAAAATTCCTTTATCAAAGAAATCAGAAAAAATTCGTCACGGTTCATTTTCACAATGTCGCAAGCGGAAAGTCCCCATGTTAAAAGTTCTTCGCTATAATAGTGCTGACGG
>JAFYVF010000132.1 GCA_017549265.1 Clostridia bacterium | reverse complement strand
GTAATTTTTTTTAATTTTTTTTAATTTTTCTGTTTTTATGGAAAAGAACACGAAAATCCCGTCTCCAAAATCGGAAACGGGATTCTTTTCTGCATATTATTCTTCTGTACCACGAATTTCGTCAATATAATCCATACAATATTCATCGTTGCCCAAAAGCGCATTGATGGCACGATACGCTTTTCTCATAGAATCGGGTGCAGGATCCATAATCGCACTGTCTAATCCCTGATACATTGCCATTGCAAGAAATGCGGTGTTTAACACCATACGTTTGGGAAGACCGAAAGAAATGTTGGAAAATCCACCTGTGGTTTTCACATTGGGATAAGTTTCTTTTAAAAGACGCAGAGTTTCTAAACACAATGCAGCGTTCTTGTCCCCTACCGCCAAAGCTTCTACCAACACATCAATGAAAATGCGATCTTCACCAATACCGTTTTGAGCAAATTTTTCAATAATTTCCCCTGCATAACGAACACGTTCTTCTGCAGTGTGAGGAATTCCCTCATTGGAAATGGGTAAGCCCACCACCATAATATCAGAACGGCTTTTTAGTAAATCCATCAATTCATCAATCCGCTCGGAAACGGTTACAGAATTGATAATAATACTTCTGCCCTCTGCTGCTTCTACCGCCTGATGAACCACATTCACATTGGGGGTGTCAATCATAATCCCCATGTTAGAATGTTTTTTCACCAAATCAATGGCATAAAGCATAGCATCCTGCTCTCCGTCTTGCAACACGGCGGTGTTGATGTCAATATAGGTTGCTCCTGATAGTTCCTGCTTTTTGATGAGCTCAATGATGGTTTCGTTATCCCTTTTCTGAAATGCTTCCAGCACAAAGGGAATGGAACTATTTAATTTTTCAGAAATAATCAACATTTTTTACTAACCTTCTTTCAAAGCTTTGATTTTGGCGAGCAACGATGCCACCAATTCTGTTTTCTTAAGAGGCGTCATAATATAAAAACCGTCCGCACAATCATAAACCCGTCGAATCATATTCATACTGTATGCCACCGATGCTGCAATGACTTCATCGGGGGACAACACTTTCAGTTGTTCAATAAAGTCCGAAGGAATCTCAATTCCCGACACTTCATTATTTAAAAACATTGCATTTTTCCAGCTTGCAATCGGTAAAATTCCTGCTAAAACGTAACAATTCAGTTCCTGTTTTGCAAGACGGAAATTTTCGGCTGCTTGTTCGGAAAAAATCGGTTGCGTCAACAACACTTTCGCTCCCGAAGCAATTTTGGTTTTGGCACGGGTAAGCTCTGTTTCAAAATGAAGTGCATTCACATTGAGTGCTCCGCAAACGGTATAGGGATTCTGGGGGAAAATTTCTTGATTCAGATTGGAAATCAAATTCATCAGTGTGTAGGAATTAAACTGAAAAACGCCACCTTCGCTACGGGAAATTGGGTCCCCCGTCACAACCAGCACATTATTTACTTGTTCAATATTGGCACCGATTAAAGAACTTCTCATCGCAATATAGTTTTTATCACGACAAGACAAATGAGGAAGCACTTCAATTTCTACCTCACGCTTGATTTTTGCAGAGAGCATCAAACTGTCCGCACGGGTACGTGCCAAAGGAGAATCCGCCACAGTAATCAGATGTGCCCCTGCCTGCTTCATCCGATGGGCTGCTGCAAGCAAAAAGGAAGTGTCTGTATCCACGGGAGGGTCAATCTCTACGGCAAACACCTTTTCACCCCTTGCCAACAATTCCAAAAGGCAGTTTTTTTGCACCGTTTTTTGGGATGGTTTCAAATGTGTTACGGCTTCTGCTTCGGGAATGTTTCCACCAATCACAGCTTCTAAATGGGCAGGTGTTGTACCGCAACATCCACCGAGAACGGGAACGCCTAAAGAAGCAATCGCAAGAAGCTTTTCACTATAATAGGAAATATTATTAGAATATACCGTACGGCCGTTTAATGCCTGAGGATATCCTGCATTAGGCATCGCAGAAAAAGACGGATATTCCGAAAGATTCAACTGACTGATTAAACGGTACAGATGAGTAGGCCCGCACTGACAGTTTAACCCTACGATATCAGCATCCAAAGATGCCTGTTTCAATAGATTCTTATAGAAATAACCTTTTTTGGTATACCCGTCCTGGGAAACACTAAAGGATACCAAAACAGTTGCAGAAGGCTCCCGCTCTCTCAGGTAAGAAATCACACGGCTTAAAGCACCGTATTCCTGCAAGGTTTCAAACAAAAAGTTTTTCCCACCGAGAGAAAGAAAAACATCCACATTTCTTTTGTACTCCGCTTCGCTGTGTTCCCCATCAATATAACCGATATCGCAAAAAACTGCCACATCCGTTCCCTGCACGCTTTCGCAGGCAATCTGATAACCTTTTGTTAACAGTGCCACAATCGTTTTGTCATCCGTTAACGAAAGATTCACACCAAAGGTATTGGTTTTGATGGCATCCACACCCGCACGAATATACTCCTTGTGAATTTCTTTCACTCTCTCAGGAAAGCTGAGATTTGCCAATTCGCAAGGTTCATCAGTATGAAACAGTTCGGCATAATAGGTTCCGAAGGCACCGTCAAAATAAAAGGGTTTCTTCACAATGATTCCTTTCGGGAATTAAATTCCCTCGTTTAATTTCATTTCGTAATACTGTTCTTTGGTCATTAAAACCTGTCTGGGTTTACTACCTTCAGACGGGCCCACAATGCCACGTTCTTCCATTTGGTCCACAATTCGTGCAGCTCTGGAATAACCAAGTTTAAACCGACGTTGCAGTTTGGAAACAGATGCTTCTCCCAATTCTACAACAAATTCAATACATTCCGGCAACATCTGGTCAGCGTCTCCACCATCAGACGTGGGAGAAGGACCATCCTTGGAACCTGCGGTTTCAATATGAGAAATCACATCGTCATCATAATTCACGTCGGTATTTTGTTTTAAGAAATCAACAATCTGTTCCACTTCTTTATCGGTAATCAATGCCCCCTGCACACGGATGGGCTTGGATTCCCCAATGGGGGCATAAAGCATGTCCCCTTTTCCCAGAAGTTTTTCGGCACCGCCCATATCTAAAATGGTTCTGGAATCAATCTGAGAGGACACGGCAAACGCAATACGAGACGGCATATTGGCTTTAATCAGACCGGTAATAACATCAACAGAAGGACGCTGAGTTGCAATAATCAAATGCATTCCTGCTGCTCTGGCAAGCTGAGCCAAACGACAGATATATTCTTCCACTTCTTTGGGAGATGCCATCATCAAATCGGCAAGCTCGTCTACGATAATAACAATCTTAGGTAACGGATTTTCCCCGTTTGCAACCTGATGCTCATTGTAACTGTCCAAATCACGAACGTTGGCTTTTTCAAACAAATTATATCGGTTAAGCATTTCCATAACCGCCCAGTTTAAGGCACCTGCTGCTTTTCTCGGGTCAGTTACCACAGGAATTAAAAGATGGGGAATGCCGTTATAAACAGATAGTTCCACCACTTTGGGGTCAATCATAATCATTTTTACTTCTTCCGGACTTGCTTTGTACAAGATGGAAGTAATCAGTGAGTTAATGCAAACACTCTTACCGGAACCGGTGGCACCTGCAATCAAACAGTGTGGCATTTTGGCAATATCACCCACCACAGTGGTGCCTGCAATATCTTTCCCCACTGCAAAAGATACTTTGGATTTATGCTCCATAAATTCGGGAGATGCAATCACATCACGAACAAAGACCGGCATAACCTTTTGATTTGCAATTTCCACCCCGATTACGGTTTTTCCGGGAACGGGTGCAATACGGATACCTTTCGCCGCCATTCTGAGAGCTATATCATCGCTGAGTCCCATAATTTTAGCAATTTTAACCCCTACCTGAGGACGGATTTCATATCGGGTAACAGAAGGTCCTTCCTGAACGCTGACTACTTCCGCTTCCACGCCGAATTCTCGCAAAGTGGTAATCAACCGAATGGCATTTTCGTTCAATTCTTCCTTGGATAACCCTGTGGG
>JAFYVF010000131.1 GCA_017549265.1 Clostridia bacterium | reverse complement strand
ATCCGGCGTAACTGATTGCGTTTACGGGAGGAGGGACAAACCGATGGCAGAAATCAGATTAAAAGATAACGAGTCTTTAGACAACGCTTTAAAAAGATTTAAAAGACAGTGTGCAAAAGCAGGTGTTCTTTCTGAAATCAGAAAAAGAGAACATTATGTAAAACCCAGCGTTAAAAGAAAGAAAAAATCCGAAGAAGCAAGAAAAAGAAAATTCAAATAAGAAATTTTCTTCGTTGTTCCTAATTCCACTAACCTTTTTGGAGTGTTAGCTCCTCATTATGTACCATTCCTCGCAGATGATCGGTACGCTGATAATATCATAAATTGGCAGGATAGTGAATTACAAAAGCAGTTCCAAACGGAACTGCTTTTTTGTTGTTTTAAAAATTGAAAACCTCAAGAGAATGTTCTCTTGAGGTTCTTTTTACTCTTTATGAAAATGGGCATACACTTCCCGTTTAGGAAGATTTCGGTCTAAAGCAATTTTTTTGATAGCGTCTTTTTGGGTGATCCCCTGCTCCAGATAAAAATCCAGATGTTCCTCCAAGGACAGTTGATTGAGATTGCTTTCTTCCTTGGTTCCCCCCTCTGCCACAATGACAAACTCCCCTTTCACGGGGTTGGTTTCAAAATGGGTAAGCACTTGGGATAAACTTCCACGGATATGCTCTTCAAATTTTTTGGTAATCTCACGGGAAACAGATACCTTTCGTTCTTCGCCGAAGACTTCACACATGTCAGACAGAGTTTTCAAAAGGCGGTGAGGTGCTTCGTAAAAAATTAACGTTTCTTCCCGATGTTTTATGCTCTCCAACTCTTTTTTTCGTTCATTTTGCTTGGCAGGCAAAAATCCGATAAAGCTAAAACGCTTTGTTGAAAAACCGGATACCGTCAATGCACAAACAAATGCACAGGGGCCCGGTACAGGAATCACCTCAATGCCCCGACGAATACATTCTTCCACAATGTCTTCTCCCGGGTCGGAAATGGCTGGGGTACCGGCATCAGAAACCAGCGCAATGGTTTCGCCATCCTCCAGATGTCTGATTAGCAAAGAACTGCGCATGGCAGCATTGTGCTCATAGTAGCTCACTAATTTTTTCTCAATACCAAGCTTTTTGAGCAAGGCTCCCGTCACGCGGGTGTCTTCCGCAGCAATCAAATCTGCCGATTCCAAAATTTCTTTGGCACGGGGAGATAAGTCCCCCATATTGCCGATGGGGGTGGCAACAAGATATAAAGTACCCATCATGTTAAAACTCCTGCATCCGGCGGAATTCTTCGGTCATTTCGCCGTTTTCATTGTAAAGTATCAGCGGGGGCAGACAATCCATCCAGACCCCGCCGTTTTTCACAGCTTCCACCAAAAACAGATTGGCATCTTTTTTGGGATTCCCATACACCAGACGAAGCCGTTTGGGCTCTAACCGATGCTCTCGAAGTTTTGCGAGGATTTCTGCCAGATTATGTGCCCGTTGAATCAGAAACAGTTTGCCTCCGTCCCGAAGTAAACGATAGGCTTTCTCAAACAAAATACTGTGTGAAAAATGCCATGTGTGTCTGGCATTTTTCAAATTTTCATTTTGGCTTACTTTTCCGCTCTTTTCAAAGAAGTATGGCGGATTCACGGTAATGACATCTGCCATCATACCTTCCGGAACACAAAGGTCTTTGATATCGGTGGCATAAAAACGGCATTTTTCGAAGATCCCGTTAAAATCTGCCGATTTTTGGGATAATTCCACCATCACAGGGTCAATCTCCACAAAATGAATTTCTTTGGGAGCGTAAAGCAGCTGACAAAAAAATCCCACTGCTCCCGTTCCGGAGCAAATATCGAATAACACATCTTTCTTCCCCATTCTGGCAAAGCGGGAAAGCAGTACGGCATCGGTGCCGAATTTAAAAGAATCATCCCGTTGGAAAACGGTAAAACTGTCATTGATTTTTGAAGCAATTTCCCTGTTTGGTTCCAAGTGATTCTCTCCTTAGTATTTTTGTAAAATAGTTAAAATTTCCCGTTTGTCGGGAACCGACAAATTATCTCTTAAATAGTTTTCAATAAATTTTTGCTGGTCTGCGGTTAATCCGTCCTGCGTCAAAATCTGGCTGACCGTTACGATGTCTGACATAGAAACCGCGTTCTGACAGATTTCAATGATTCTGGTTTTATCTGCAGGAGAAATATTTTTTAAAGCTCGCACCAACTGGGGACCTGTGAAGTCGCCCATTGTGGTATGCACAGTCTGAATGGTGGTATCCGGCTTTTGGGGTTGAGCAGTCGGACTTGGTGTCGTTGCATCTTCCGGCAAAACATCAGATTCTGGCAGTTCCTCTCCCGGAATCTGCTCCGTATCCGGTGGTGCTTGCGACGGGGTATCCGTGTAGTTTGGATCTTCATCAAGCTCAGCTACCAACGATTCTTCCAATTTTAAAAACATCTCGGCATTACGCTCCACAAGATAATCGAAAATCATCGGCGCAATATACGGAAATGCAATCTTCCAAGCAATACAGAGTACCAAAATCAGAATGACAAGCGTAATCAGAATATTTCTTAAAATTCTGAGGATACGTTTTCCAACGCTCATGTTCTTCTTTTTCTCTTTTTTGGCTCTTTTTTTGTTTTCTCGCTTTTCCTTTCTTGTCAGTTCCTTCTCGCTTTTCTCGAGATTCCCGGTTGATTCCATATTCAAATCTTTAGGATTATTTAAGTTTTCTTCAGTCATAATAAGACCTCTCTCAAAACAGTTATCAGGAACCTCTGGTGATCAGTTTAATCACAAATACAAATACCATCACAACAAGCAATAATACCAATAAAAGACTCACAATAACACCGGTGAAATTTTCT
>JAFYVF010000013.1 GCA_017549265.1 Clostridia bacterium | reverse complement strand
GCTTTTCGTTTTTCCAATTCCTGTTCAGATACTTTTAAGTTTATCGTATTGTTTTTAGCGTCAATCGAAATGATATCGCCATCATTAACCAAAGCAATTGTTCCGCCTACAAAAGCTTCGGGTGTGATGTGTCCTACGACAAAACCGTGGGTTCCCCCTGAAAATCTACCATCGGTAATTAATGCTACCGAACTGCCTAATCCAGCGCCCATGATCGCTGAAGTCGGTTTAAGCATTTCGGGCATTCCTGGTCCGCCTTTTGGTCCACAATAACGGATGACTACCACATTGCCAGGTTTCACTTCTCCGTTTTTCACGCCATCAATCACGGCATATTCATCGTCAAACACTTTGGCAGTTCCCTCAAAATAATCCCCTTCTTTACCGCTTATTTTAGCGACACTTCCTTCGGTAGCCAGATTTCCGTAAAGCATTTGCAGATGTCCGTTTGCTTTTACCGGATTTTCTAAGGGAAGAAATACTTGCTGACCTTCGGTTAAATCCTGCACTGCTTCTAAATTTTCGGCAATGGTTTTTCCGGTGACCGTTAAGCAATCGCCGTGCAATAAATGATGTTTCAATAAATACTTCATCACGGCAGGAACTCCTCCTGCTTCGTGCAAATCTTCCATGAGGTATTTTCCACTTGGTTTTAAATCTGCCAACACTGGAACACGGTTACTTACCTTTTGGAAATCATTCAAAGTCAATTCCAAATCCACCGAATGTGCCATTGCTATCAGGTGCATTACGGCATTGGTAGAGCCGCCCAAAACCGTTACCATGGTCATGGCATTTTCAAAGGCTTTTCGGGTCATGATGTCTTTGGGCTTAATGTCTTTTTCCAACAACACTTTGATGGCTTTTCCTGTATCAAAACATTCCATTTTTTTATTGCTGCTCAACGCAGGATTGGATGAACTGTAAGGTAAACTCATTCCCAAAGCTTCAATAGCCGAAGTCATCGTATTTGCTGTGTACATACCGCCACAAGCACCCGCGCCAGGACAAGCGTTTTTGATTATACCTTTGTAATCTTCATCGGAAATGGTGTTACTGAATTTTTTACCTAAAGCTTCAAAAGCTGAAACGATATTGAGCGATTCTCCTTTCCATTTTCCAGAATGGATCGTTCCTCCATAAACCATGATTGCAGGACGATTTAATCTTCCCATGGCGATGATAGAACCAGGCATATTTTTATCGCAACCTACTACCGCCAATACAGCATCGTACCATTGGGCACTCACCACCGTTTCTATGGAATCGGCGATCACATCTCTGGAAACCAAAGAAAAACGCATACCGTCAGTTCCGTTTGATATACCGTCACTCACACCAATGGTATTAAATATCAATCCTACTAAATCCTCTTGTTGCACACCAGCTTTTACTTCTTTAGCCAAATCGTTGAGGTGCATGTTGCAGGGATTTCCTTCGTAACCCATACTCACAATTCCCACTTGTGCTTTTTGCAAATCGTCTTCGGTTAAACCTATTCCATAAAGCATGGCTTGTGCTGCAGGTTGGGTTTCATCTTGTGTGATGGTTCTACTGTATTTGTTGAGTGTTTTCATTAGTTTAAATTGAGCTGTTTTAAAGGTTCTCGTACCAAAAGTGAATAAGCATCTTGAAGTTTTTTACCTAAGGAATCATTCCAGTTTTTTGGAAATTGATAAGTGTCCACCGATAATATACCCACTACCTCGGCAGCCGTTCCGCAGTAAAAGGCACTATCAGCTTGAAAAAGATCTTCTCTGGTAAATTTTCCTTGATGCAGTTCCAGACCTAATTGTTCGGCTAACTCCAAAACAGTGGCTCTGGTGATGCCCGGAAGGATGTTTCCTAATTGAGGCGTGAATAGTTTTCCGTCTTTTTCAAAGAACAAATTTGCACCCGGACCTTCGGCTAAAAATCCATCGCTATCCAAAAGCAAGGCTTCGTCGAATCCATTGTCTTTTGCTTCGTTGGTTGCCAAAATCGAATTGACATAATGACCGCAGACTTTCGCTTCAATGTGGATGGATTTTGGATGTGGACGGCAATAGGAGGAAACCGTTAATCGTAGTAATTTTTCTCCCAAATACGCTCCCCAGTCCCAAGCGGCAATCATCACCGAAACACTGGTAGGTTTTGACAAACTCATATTTTGTCCACAATAAACCAATGGTCGGATGTAAGCATTTTTTAAATTGTTTTTTTCCAGTAACTCGTAAGTAGCTTGGACTAACTCTTGAACAGTGCAATCGAAAGGGATTTTTACCAATTCGCAGGATTTTTTCAAGCGTTCATAATGTTCTTCGGCTTTAAATACTTTAGTTCCATTTTTGGTTTCATAAGAACGAATACCTTCAAATGCACCGTAGCCATAATGAAGCGTTTGACTGTACAAATCGGTTGTAGATTCGTTAGCCTTTACAAATTTTCCGTCCAAAAAAAGGACTGTTTCGTTGTTTGAATACATATTTATTTTTTTTATTGAGTTGATAATTGATTTTTGGGAATAAAAAAAGCCTTTCCCGAAATGAGAAAGGCTTACAATTTGGCATAAAGCAGCATCTCTCACGGTGGCGAGCTAATAATAATGCTGATAATAATAGTGTTGTTATATGATTTCATTTTGTTCTTTTTAGTTTAATGTCAATAAAAAAAGCCTCCTGATTTCTCGGGAGGCTTTCAAATATATCTTTTAGATTATATCAAAATTATTCCTCCCCGGTATGTGAAATCACACCCGCAATAATAATAGAAGAAATAATAATTGAATTGTACATTTTTTTTATTTTAATGGTGCAAAGATAAGCATGTTTTTTTTATGAGCAAATTTTTTATCCTTTTTTGGGG
>JAFYVF010000130.1 GCA_017549265.1 Clostridia bacterium | reverse complement strand
GGGACCCAAAGAGGGTTCACGCAGAGCGATGATGGCATTCTTTTCTAATTTTTTGAATGCCTGACCGAGACCTACAGAGGTAGTGGTTTTGCCTTCTCCCGCAGGAGTGGGGTTGATGGCGGTTACTAAAATCAGTTTTCCGTCTTTTTTATTTTTCTGTTTTTCAATAAAATCAAAAGAAATTTTTGCTTTGTATTTGCCGTAGCATTCCAAATCGTCTTCTGAGATGCCGAGTTGTTTGGCAATCTCGGTAATGGGTTTCATCGTAGCTTTCTGAGCAATTTCGATGTCTGTTAACATTTTCATGCACCTTCCTGTTTTTCTATGTATTTATGGGACGAAGATGACCGATTGTTAACAGGTCAAACTAAACTGAATAAAGCTATTCGGACATAAATCCCATATTAAACATTATTGTAGCACCAAACCACGGATTTTGTCAATATCTATTGAGGAAAATCTCGGAAAAATCCCAAATTCATTCAAAACACAAATTATATTTTACTATTTAGTGGATTTTTTTGTTTAAAATTTGATTTATGACAGCACACATTTGTATGTTTTTATTGCAATTTTGGGAAAACTATGCTATACTAAAAAAGAATTTGAAATTCCTTTCAAAAAGGAGAAGTGTCTATGTCAAAAATTTATAATTCAGTAGAAGAACTGGTAGGAAATACCCCTCTTTTACGATTACAAAAAATGGAACACACAAAAGGACTTTGTGCTTCCATTTATGCCAAGTTGGAAGCTTTTAATCCCGGCGGTTCTGCCAAAGACAGAGTGGCAAAAAAAATGATAGAAGATGCAGAAAAGGCAGGAACATTACAGCCCGGTTCCGTAATCATTGAACCCACCAGCGGAAATACCGGTATCGGTCTTTGCATGATTGCATCCCAAAAAGGTTATCGCACGATTATCGTAATGCCTGAAACCATGTCGGAAGAACGAAAAATGCTGATGAAAGCATACGGCGGAGAATTGGTGTTGACAGACGGTTCTCTGGGAATGGCGGGTTCCATTGCCAAAGCCCGGGAACTTGCAAAAGAAAATTCGGGAAGCTTTATCCCCGATCAATTTGCAAATCCCTCCAATCCTATGGCACACTATGAAACCACAGGCCCTGAAATCTGGCGTGATTTAGACGGTAAGGTAGATGTGTTTGTGGCAGGGGTGGGAACAGGTGGTACGTTAAGCGGAGCAGGGAAGTATCTTCGTGAAAAAAATCCCCAAGTAAAAATTATAGGGGTGGAACCTGCATCTTCGCCTGTGTTATCGGGAGGAAAAAGCGGTGCCCATAAAATTCAGGGAATCGGTGCAGGATTTATTCCCGATGCATTAGATACCGATATTTACGACGAAATCATCACCGTATCCAATGAGGATGCCTATTTGTTTGCCAAAGAATTAGGACAAACAGAGGGCTTTTTAGCAGGTATTTCTTCCGGTGCAGCACTATGCGGTGCAGTACAAATTGCAAAGCGAGAAGAATTCTGTGGTAAAAATATTGTTGTACTCTTTCCCGATACGGGAGAGCGGTATTTGTCAGCAGGTGTTTTTTAGCAGATATTTTGAGGCGCAAAAGCATATTTTCGGGTTGAAAAAACACGAATAATATATTATACTATTATTGGAAAATATGTCCTTTACCAAAAACAAAAAAGGACAAAGAGAGGTACTTTTTATGGATAAGAAAGTTTTCGACAAAATTGCACAAGTAAAAAAAGCAAACCTCGGCACTACTTTGAAAGAAGATGCAGTGCTGGATTTAATTGAACGTGTAACCGGTTCCAAAACCTATCGTAATGCATTTGTGATCAAACAGATTGCAGAAGAAAAAACCGGTATGGACCAATATAAACTGTATGACAAAGACGGCAAGGTTGTTATCGAAGCATCTTCCGGTGTTGCAGCAGCAGTGGCGTTCAATACATATCTGAAAGAAAAATGTCATGTGTTTTACGGTCCTATCACCCAGGATGTGAAAGGCTTGCCGAAAAAACCTCCGGTAGTTGGAGAAGTGATTGAAAATAAATCGGTATTTTTATACCGTTACTTTATGAACTACTGTACCTATGTTTATACCTGCATTTATTGGAAATGGGAACAGTATGAGAAACTCATTGACTGGATGCTCTTAGCGGGTATCAACCTGGTATTAAACCAGTTGGGCCATGAAATCGTTTGGAGAGATATGCTGATGGAAATCGGCTATACCGAAACAGAAGCTAATGACGATATCTGCGGCGCAGGTATGTTGCCCTGGCAGATTATGGGTAATATCAGCGAATTTGGCGGCGATATTCCCAAATGGTGGTATGAAGACCAGAAAATGCTGGCAAACAAAATGACCGAACGTATGCGTGAATTTGGCGGTGATGTAATCCGTCCTGCATTCTACGGAAAAGTGCCCAACAACATTTGCGATAAATATCCCGAAGCAAAAATTTATGCACAGGGCACCTGGAACCTGGCACAAAAAGGTGACCGTCCTCCGCTGATTGATGTGCATGATCCCTTGTATGACAGAATGGCGGAAATCTATTACAGAAAATCCAAAGAACATTTTGGCGAAATTCATTATTTCGGCGGTGACCCCTTCCATGAAGGCGGTATTACCGATGGTATTGATATTGCGGAATATTCCAAAACCAATATCGAAACTATGAAAAAATATTCCGACGGTAATGTTTGGTTCTATCAGGGTTGGGTTGGTAATCCGAGACAGGAACTGTTAAACGTGTTAAAACACGAAGAAGTGTTAATTGGTCTTCTGTCCGGTGACCGTGTTGTTAACACAGCAAAAGAGCTGTTTGGCGACTATCCGTACATGTATATGCAGATTGGTAACTTCGGTGGTGTTCAGCGTTTCACCGGTAATATTCCCGAATTTTTGAATCAGCCCTTTGAATTGCTTGAGCCCGGTTCCTTAAACGATATGATGGTTGGTATCGGTATGGCAATGGAAGGAATTGAAACTGACGAAATCATCTATGATGTGTTAGCATCCAACACCATCCGCGAAAAACCCATGAAACAGGATGATTTTGTTGAAAAATTCTTTGTGGCAAGATACGGTTACTACAACGAAAACATCAAAAAAGCATACGATTTGGTAATTGATAATATTTACACGCTGTGGAAAGGATTTGCATACAATGCAAGTAAATCTTCTTCCTTGTGTACTTGCCCCAACATCAATGTTCGTACTGTTGGCTGGTTTGAATCCCGTGGCGGAAGCCCGTATCCCATCGAAATTCTGCAGGAAGCAACTGCTTTGATGTTAAAAGAATACGACAAATTAAAAGACAACGAATGTTACCGTTTTGATTTGATGGAACTGTGCCGTCAGGCAAATGCTGACTACGGTTGGGACATCATTGAAGCAATGAAAAACGCATACAAAGGCGGTAAACGTGCACAATTTGAAAAAGAGGCACGCCGTTTCTTAAAACTTTATGACCTGCAGGAAGCTGTGGTTCGTACCAATGAACACACCTTATTGGGTGCTTGGATTCAGCGTGCAAGAGACTACGGTAGAAACGATACCGAAAAGAGAATCTTTGAATACAATGTGAAGAATATGATGACCCTCTGGTGCGGTAAACCCGGACGTTTCCGTTTGAGAGACTATGCATTCCGTGAATATGACGGTATGCTTTCCGGTTATTATAAAAAACGCTGGATGGCTTACTTCACCTGGTTGTCCTTACATTTCGGCAGAGAAAATCAGGGCTTAGAACCCAACATCAGCTTTACCGAACAGGATTACGTGTTCACCTTGTCTACTGAAAATTACCGTACCAAACCTTCCGGTGATTTGAGAAAGGCGTGTGAAGCTTCCATCAAATTCTGGAAGTAATTTCGACTTGATAAAAGAACTTAGAACGCAAAAAGCATGGAGTAAAATTCATGCTTTTTGTTTTATAAGGTGAAATTTCGTATGGTACGAAATTTGATTGAAAATGCTTTTTGCTATGAATCAATCGTGCCTCTCGGCGTACCTTTGTATGCCTTCGGGTATTCCCTTACGGGCAAGATTGGTTCAGTCTAAGCCCTTTTCTCTGCG
>JAFYVF010000129.1 GCA_017549265.1 Clostridia bacterium | reverse complement strand
GGAAACTAAATCAGCCAGTTCCAGCACGGTTAATTCTTTAACTTCTTCGATTAATTTAGTAATTTTTTCGCTCATTTTTTATTCCTCCATTTTCTGTGCGATTGCGCACCTATTTTGAGATAGAACTTAGGCAACAATTAAGCGCCCTGTTCTTCTTTTTGTTCTTTGATCTGATTGATAACTCTTGCGAATGCAGTGATAGGAGCTTTTAAGCCACCAAATGCTCTTGCAAGTAAAGTTTCTTTGGAAGGTAATTTTGCGATTTTTTCGATTTCAGCCTGTTCTAACATTCTGCCTTCGAAGAAACCGGTTTTGATTTCCAATTTTTTGTTTTTTTCGATGAATTCGCTAACGATACGAATCGGAGCGATAGGATCATCAATACCGATTGCCAATGCGGTGGGGCCTTCTAAGTAGGGGCACAGACCGGATAAATCGGTATCTTTTACAGCAAAGTTTAATAAGGTGTTTTTCACAACGCTGTATTCAACGTTTGCTTCTCTCATCTGTTTACGCAGAGCAGTATCTTCTTCCACGGTAATACCGCAGTAGTTTACTAAAACACCGGAGTTTGCTTTTGCCATTTTTTCAGACAATTCAACAACAACCTGCTGTTTTGCTTTTAACACTTTGTTACTTGGCATGTTACATACACCTCCATCTACCAAAAAAATAACTGTCCTCACAAAGACAAAATGAGGACAGTTAGGATAAATATCATTATAAATATAACAAATTTTATCGTCTTCCTCGATAGGCAAAATTTAAGGTTGAATACTCAACCGCCTATTGTCTTTGGAACAAACCTTGAACATTGTATCATAGAAATACAAATTTGTCAAGGAAAATTTTAGATTTTTTCTAAAAAACAAAATTAGTCAGTTAATTTGGACTGGTTGATTTTGATACCGGGGCCCATGGTAGAAGCAACAGAAACGCTTCTTAAATACTGACCTTTTGCAGCTGCCGGTTTTGCTTTGATTACAGCGCTCATTAAAGCGTTGAAGTTTTCCAGCAGTTTTTCAGCGCCAAAGGAAACTTTTCCGATGGGGCAATGGATGATGTTGGTTTTATCCAGACGGTATTCAATTTTACCGCTCTTGATATCAGCGATTGCTTTAGCAACATCCATGGTAACGGTGCCGGCTTTGGGGTTGGGCATTAAGCCTTTGGGACCTAATACTTTACCTAATCTACCAACAACGCCCATCATGTCGGGAGTTGCAACAACAACGTCAAATTCAAACCAGTTTTCACCCTGGATTTTGGTAACCAGTTCTTCTGCACCAACGTAATCAGCACCAGCAGCTTCTGCTTCTGCTAATTTATCGCCTTTTGCAAATACTAAAACTCTAACAGTTTTACCGGTACCATGGGGAAGAATAACAGCACCTCTAACCTGCTGGTCAGCGTGTCTGGAGTCTACACCCAGTTTTACATGCAGTTCAACGGTTTCGTCGAACTTTGCTTTTGCTGCTTTGCAAACCAATTCCATAGCTTCCTGAGAATCATAGAGTTTGGTTCTTTCAATCAGTTTCGCAGCGTCCTGATATTTTTTTCCTCTAAACATAATTAATCCTCCTGTGGTTATTTGAATGTTCGGAATCTATCAAGATATCCGATTTGCGAGATTAAAAAATCTCTCCCACTTCTTTGTATGAATCCCGTGAATTATTCTTCAACGGTGATACCCATACTGCGGGCAGTACCTGCGATCATGCTCATTGCTGCTTCAACGGAGCCTGCATTTAAGTCGGGCATTTTCTGTTCAGCAATTTTCTGCAAATCAGCTTTGGAAACGGTAGCAACCTTGGTTTTGTTGGGAACCCCGGAACCGCTTTCGATTTTACAAGCTTTTTTCAACAGTACTGCTGCCGGCGGAGTTTTGGTAATGAAAGAGAAAGAACGGTCAGCATAAACGGTAATAACTACCGGGATAACTAACCCCATATCGTTCTTAGTTCTTTCGTTGAACTCTTTGGTAAATTGCATAATGTTAACACCGTGCTGACCCAGTGCAGGACCAACCGGCGGTGCGGGTGTTGCTTTACCTGCTTCAATCTGAAGTTTAATAAAGCCTACAACCTTCTGTGCCATAAGAACACCTCCTATTAAGAAAAAATGTGGTAATGATGCGGGATCCGAAAAATCCGTTTTGATGGATTTTTCAACCCTCCCACGCAAAGCAAACCCTTGCCTTGCTGTTATCTAAGTGCATAAAATGCGCTTATTCTGATGTTAGTCGACCTTTTCGGCCTGTCCGAATTCAAATTCCACCGGTGTTTCACGACCGAGCATAGATACTAAAACAGTAAATTTCTCTTCTGCCATGTTGATGGACTGAACCACACCGATAAAGCCCTCGAAAGAACCTTCGGTAATACGAACGTCGTCTCCGACCTCGAAATCCAATTCGATGACTCTTTTTTCCAGTTCCATGCTGATGATTTCTTCCTCGGTCAGCGGAACAGGCTTAGACCCCGGACCAACGAACCCGGTAACGCCTCTGGTATTTCTTACAATGTACCAAGTATCGTTATCCATGGTCATTTTCAAGAATAAGTAACCCGGGAATTTCTTTCTCTTGATTACTTTCTTCTGATCATCTTTTATTTCAACTACTTCTTCTTCCGGTAATTTAATCTCCACAATATTGTTGTGAAGGCCACGGTTTTCAACCATTTTTTCCAAATTGGTTTTCACCTTGTTTTCATAACCGGAAAAGGTGTGGACGACATACCATTTTGCAGTTTCCATAAAACAGCAGTCGCCTCCCTTACTTAATAATTGATTTTAATAACAGTTGGAAAGCGGAATCCAATAAAAAGATAAACAAACCGATGATAATAACAGATGCAATAACCGTTCCGGTATTATTTAAAATCTGTTTGAAAGTCGGCCAAGTAACTTTTTTAAATTCAGATTTAACGCCCTTGAAATATTTTACAATTCCGCTCTGTTTCTTTTCCTTTTCAGCCATTATCGTTCATTCCTTTCCAAAAGCGCCCAAAAAGAGGCACTCTTTCTTACAGAAGTTCATGCTGCGCTCTTACATTATAAATATAAGACGGGACATACTCCGACCGCAATGAAGCAATCGGTAAGCAAACCAAATAAATTATTTGGTTTCTTTATGCAGAGTATGTTTTCTGCAGAATCTGCAATATTTGTTCATTTCCAATCTTTCGGGATCGTTTTTCTTGTTTTTCATAGTGTCGTAGTTTCTCTGTTTACATTCGGTACAAGCTAAAGTAATTTTTACTCTCATCTTATAAACACCTCCGCCAAATTATAGTATTTTAATTTACTGAATTTTAGTGCCCAAAGTGCAGCATATAAGGCTCTGTTTTGACGATATTCCCGGCTTAAAATACGCTAATTTTTTGCACAAAAAAATAACGCCTAAACTAAGGGCATTACTTAATATAACATATTCTGTTTTGTTTGTCAATACTTTTTTCCAACTTTTTTCACTTTTATTCTCAGAACAACCAATCAACCTGACACAAATTCTTTTAAAAAAATCAGCCCGACCACATTCAGTCGGGCTGACACGATAGCTCAAAGAATTATTCGTTTTCGCCTTCAATAGGTTCAACGGGTTCAACAGTTTCACCTTCAACAGGTTCAACAGGTTCAACTTCTGTGCCTTCTTCACCTTCAACAGGTGCAGCGGTTTCGCCTTCAGTTCCTTCAGTAGGTTCAACAATTTCACCTTCAGGAATCAGCGCATCGTCACCAGCCTGCTGAATAGTAATATCAGACATATCTACAGTAGCAGCTTCTTTCGCAGCATTCTGCACAAAGATAGCAAGCAACACAGAGCTGATTAAAAACAGTACTGCAACAATAGCAGTCAGTTTTTTCAGTTTAGCTTCAACAGTTCTGCCTTTGTTTTTACCAAAGAAGTTATTTGCTCCACCTGCAATAGCACCGGATAAACCTTCCTGGTTGCTACTCTGGAACAGAACCACAACGATTAAAACCAAAGCTAAAACAATCTGAACGATTAAAGTCACAATTACGGACGGATTTTCAAGCACATTAGCCATATTAAGTATCTCCTCTATTAATATAAGTATTATTTCTGCCCCGGATTTCCCGTTGCAAATGGGCAGAATTCTACCCTCGTTTTTCTATCACTAAGAAATAATACCACACATTTTTTAAAAAATCAAGTGAAAATCGAAAATTTTTTAATTTTTTATAAAAAAACTTGACACACACCACTTTTTTTGTTATAATCACTATTGTTCTTTTTTGGGAAGAACAAAAATTACCAAATAAAATAGGAACTATGCAGCTGTGGCGGAATCGGCAGACGCGCTACTTTGAGGGGGTAGTGAGAACACTCTCGTATGGGTTCAAGTCCCATCAGCTGCACCAAATAAAAAGCTATCCGTTATCGGATAGCTTTTTTTTATTTCTGATGGGACTTGAAGCCTAAGAGGGCACGAGTCGTTTAGAAAACAGTTCGGCGAACTGTTTTTAGACGAGTGGTGCGCAGACGGGTACCGAAGCCACAGGCTTGGGTCGTCAAGCAGACAAGACGCAGAATGCGGCTGCGTCCCATCAGCTGCACCAAATAAAAAATTAACCTACATAGAAAAAAATCTTCAAAACATTCGTCTTCCGGAATTCCGTTAACGATAATGGAACAGTCAGGTAAATCAACATTCAACCGATATGCTGTTCCGTCATCTTTTGCTAAATCCAAATTCAGCGTATTCCACACGGGAATGGCAATCGCTTAGTTTTCTGCCAAAGAATTCTTGTAGGTTTCTTTGAAAAGCTCGGGTTCTTCTTCAAAATACAACTTCACATTTAAGAAGCCGTCTGCATAAGAAGCAACCTCATAGGGACTAAACCAAACAGTAAGACCCTGATAATCCAACGTCCAACGGTAATCCGTCGGCTCGTATTCTGCGAAATACTCGGGAAGTTCCTCTTCAAAAAACACAACATCCGGATAGTTTTCAATTAATTTCTCGCTCAACAACTCCGGTAGGATATCCATATCGGTAATCACATCGGTCAGCAGGATTTCCTCCCCGGTAACGGAATCGAAATTGTATGTATTATAATAATGGTTCGGATGCATACCACCGGAATAGATATCGTTTTGTTCCAAAAAACTCAGAATGCGGGAATCCGCTCTTTGCAGATACACACCCGTATTTAAATACAACGTAATAGGATGCTCTCGATAAGGAATCATAGAAAGAGCAGATTCCCGTAACCCCATCATATTTTCATCAGCGTACAGCGACATATTTTCGTTATATGTATCAAGAGCTTTTTTCAGATTGGGATAATTCTTTGCATCCTCTTCTGAAAGGTTTAACTGCTGCCATTGAACACTTACCTTACTGCCGCCATCCATTGCTTCTTCCTGGTATTGCTCTGTAAAATCTACCGTAAGATAGTCAAGGGTTTCGGTTTGCTGATCCTGTTTCTCGCAAGAACAAAGTGTCAACAAAACAGAAAACATCAGCAACAAACAAATTCCTTTTTTCATAACGGCTCCCCCTTCAATCGTATCATTTTTTCATTTAGAAATATTATCCTTCCAACTGGCGGTACATCAAAGATGCATCGTCTTTTTTGACCACTTCTTTCACTTCCAGTACTTCTACGGTAACGGTTCTTGCACCGAACTGCAACGAAAGAACATCCCCCACCTTCACTTCGGTGGAGGGCTTTGCCACTTTGCCATTGATGGTCACTTTTCCGCCTTCGCATGCTTCCTGAGCAACGGTGCGACGTTTAATAATACGGGATACTTTTAAATATTTATCAATTCTCATTCTTTTGGTACCTTTTTCTTTTGTTTCTTTTTAGTCTTTCAACCCGTTCTGGCAGATTGCCGCAGTCACGGTGTTTTTCATCAGCATAGCAATGGTCATGGGACCAACACCGCCGGGAACGGGCGTAATAGCTGCTGCCACTTTGGATACTTCATTAAAATCCACGTCACCGCACAAGGTTTTATCGGGCAGACGGTTAATACCAACGTCAATGACAACCGCACCCTCTTTTACCATATCTGCAGTCACAAAATTGGGCTTACCGATTGCTGCCACCAAAATGTCTGCACGTTTGGTCACTTCTTTTAAATTCTGAGTACGGGAATGGCAGATGGTAACGGTGCCGTTCTGATGCAAAAGTAACATTGCCTGAGGTTTTCCCACGATATTACTTCTTCCTAACACCACACATTCTTTTCCGCTGACGTCAATGCCGCTTTCTTTGATCAGCTCCATCACACCTGCAGGAGTGCAGGGGAGAAAATCGTAGTTGCCAATCATAATTTTACCCACATTCTGAGGATGGAATGCATCCACATCTTTTTTGGGATCGATGGTATTGATAACGGTTTCTTCGTTAATATGTTTGGGCAGGGGTAACTGCACTAAAATACCGTTTACACTGTCGTCTTCATTTAATTTACGAACTAAAGTTAACAGTTCTTCTTCGGTGGTGTCAGCAGGCAATGCAAACTCCTGAGAGTTGATACCCAGCGCTTCACAAGCTTTCTTTTTGGAATTTACATATACACGGGAAGCAGGATCATCGCCCACGATGATTACGGTCAGACCCACGCTTACCCCCTTGGTTTTTAATTCTGCCACCTTTTGTGCCATTTCGTCCTTGATTCTTTGTGATACCAGTTTTCCGTCTAAAATCATCTTTTTTATTCTCCTTCTCTGTATGTTTATGGTACGGTAATAGTTGCGCAATCAGATGCTCCATGCCTGCTTCTTTTAATGCTTTTTTCACCGTTTCCCGATTTTCGGGTTTATAGGTCTGAAGCATTGCTCTTTGCATGGTTTTTTCCTGATAGGATTTTGCCACGTACACGCTTTTCCCTGTTCTGGGATCAAGCTCAGTGTAATACATGGCTGTCGATAAAGTTCCCGGGGTGGGATAAAAATCCTGCACCTGCTCGGGCACCATTTTATGTTTCTTTAAAAAGAGAGCAAGCTCCACCGCATCCTGCACCCGACTTCCCGGATGTGAGGACATCAGATAAGGGACTAAATATTGCTCCTTGCCCACCTTTTTAGTTAACTGATAGAACTTTTTCATAAAGCCTTCAAAGACTTCAATATTGGGTTTTCCCATATAACGAAGGACGTTGTTGGAGGAATGTTCCGGCGCTACCTTCAACTGCCCCGAAACATGATGTTCTACCAATTCTTTAAAGAAGGTGTCGTTTTTGTCTGCCATCAGATAGTCAAACCGGATGCCTGAACGGACAAACACTTTTTTCACCTTGGGTAAACTGCGTAATTTTCGCAGTAATTCCAAATAATCCCGATGATCTGCTTTTAAATTCTTGCAAGGTGTGGGGAACAGACATTGCTTATTCTTGCAAGCCCCCACCTTCAGCTGATTGTCGCAGGCTGGGAATCTGAAGTTTGCGGTAGGTCCGCCCACATCGTGGATATATCCTTTAAAATCAGGTTCCGCCGTAATCTTTTTGGCTTCCTCAATAATGGATTCGTGGCTTCTTGCGGTTACAATTCTGCCCTGATGAAACGCAAGAGAACAAAAGTTACATCCGCCAAAACAGCCACGCTGAGAAATAATGGAAAATTTCACTTCGCTGATGGCAGGCACTCCCCCATCCTTTTCATAAACAGGATGGTATGTTCTCATAAAGGGCAGGCTGTAAACCTTGTCCAGTTCTTCCCCCGATAAAGGTTTGCAAGGAGGATTTTGCACTACATAACGGTCAATATGATGTTGAACTAAGGTTTTTCCAATATAGGGATTTTGTTCACCAAAGCTTTCTTTGGTAAATTTGGCATACTGCTTTTTATCTTCTCTCACCTGTTCAAAGGTGGGTAAGATGACCGCATTTTCAATATGGTCTATATTTTTGGTCTGATATACAATGCCGGGCAGTTTTTTGATATCTTCCGGTGTGCCGTTTTTTAAACACTCAGCAACCTTACGGATGGTGATTTCCCCCATCCCGAAAATCAAAAAGTCTGCCTTGGCATCCACTAAAATACCGCGGCGAACCTTATCGCTCCAGTAATCGTAGTGCGCCAAACGTCTGAGGGATGCTTCCAAACCGCCAATCACCACGGGAATCTGCCCATAGGCCTCACGGATACGGTTGGTATATACAATCACCGCACGGTCAGGACGGTTTCCCGTTTTTCCGCCGGGAGAAAACGCATCGGTGCTTCTCGGCTTTTTGTTGACGGTATAGTGATTCACCATAGAATCTAAGTTACCGCTATTCACCAAAAAGCCAAATTTGGGTTTGCCAAACCGCATAAAATCGGTTTTGGTTTTATAATCGGGCTGGGCTAAAATTGCCACCCGATATCCTTCTGCTTCCAGAACACGGGAAATGATGGCAGTGCCAAAAGAGGGATGGTCCACATAGGCATCCCCTGTTACCAAGACGAAATCCACTTCGCCCCCATATCGCTCATTCACTTCTTCTTGTGTGATGGGTAAAAACTGATTCATAGATTATTCCTTTTTTATTGATTCATAGAGTTCCTGATTGCCCAAGGCATTTTCTAAAATACGCCATCTGACCTGTTTAGCACATAACCAGGTGCCCTCATACTGTTCCCGCTCTGTTTGGAACCAATTGGAATCTCCCCAATAAATTTTTCCATCTTCCCAAAACATAGAAACATCCAATATTTCACAGGTGTAATTTTCGTCGGTAGGTTGCAGATTCAGTTTGATTAACTTTGAAAATTCCAATTCGAGAACGGGGAATTTTTCGTTTTGCCGCTGAAGCAACAAATATAGTTTCCTTTGGTTGTTTACGGGGGACATACCTAAATCTTCCTCTACATACGCTCCGCTGACATATCGTAATTCTTTTAAACAACAATCATGAAAACCACCATAAGTTTCCAAAAATTTGTTTAAATCTGCTTCGGTATGAATATCACTCCAATTTGTCATCACTGGACTCTCCTGAAAACAATTTCATAATTTCTTGATTAGTCTGCTGATACATTTCTTCAATATGTTCCTGGAAAAACTGACACACACGAATGGCATGCTCACGGGTAGGCACCAGCACATTTAAGGAAAACTGTTCCTGATCGTTTTCCAAAATTTTAATCCCAGCCAAAAACTCGCCGCCCTCGGGATTAAAATCTGCAATCACCGCAGTTTTGGGAGCATCATTTTTCTTTTTTTCTAAAATTGCTTCATCCAATTTTTTGCGGATGAGCATAGGAATTTTAGACTGGAAAAAGCCAGCAGTTTCTTTCCCTTCTTCGGTGAGCTCATAATAATGCTTTCCACTATCGGTAAACACACGAAGGTTCTCCATTTTTACCAATTCATAAATGTTATACTGCAGATTAAAATAATCCACTTCCTGACCGTCCATAATAAACTTGGTCAGTTCGGGATTGGTGATAGAATCCCCATATTCTCTGCACACATATAAAATAATCAGACGCAGGATAAAATCGTCCTGCAACATTTTTTCAAACGGCATTTTTTCGCTCCTTTAATATGTCTTATCAAACTGAATAATACAGTTGTTCTCTTTTCCTGCTTCTTTTGTGATCATTTCTTCCAGCTTTTGATCGGAATAAGGAAACTCAAACGGCACTTCCACATCAAAAATCAGATTATTGTGGGATGCTAAAAACACCACACGAAAATCGTGAATATGAAGCTTGGGAGAAATATCCGCCACCACGGCACACAGTTTCTCACGAAGCTCGGTTACTTTCGGATTGTCGGTTTCCACAGGATCTAAATGAATCACCATGGCAATTCCGTGTTCTCTCATAAAATGCACTTCAATCTGATCCACAATATCGTGACTGGTGAGAATGCTCTGAGAGGCTGGCACTTCCACGTGCACCGACACAAACAACTGCCCTGCACCATATTCATGCACCATTAAATCGTGAATCCCGATGATAGATTCGTGAAACTCTAAAATTTCGGTTTTAATTTCGTTTACCAGTTCAGGCTTGGGGGCTTCTCCCAATAACTGGCTCATGGTGTTTCTCACAAGTTCCCAACCGCTGTATAAAATCAACAGCGAAACAAGGGAACCCACATAACCGTCCAAAGGCAGATGAAACATCTTTCCTATCACAAAGGATAATAACACACCGCCTGTGGAAAAGGCATCATTCAAGCTGTCTTTGGCAGTGGCTAAAATGGCAATGGAATCCAGCTTTTTGCCGATTCCTTTATAAAAGAAAAACATCCATAATTTCACAACCACCGCCCCTGCCATAATCCAGATAGCAGCCATATGAAACACAGTTTCTTTTGGGAAAAAAATATCTGTCAGCGAATCTTTTAACAAGGACAATCCCAGCATCAGAATTAAAAACGACACCAAGAGTCCTGTGATGTATTCGTATCGGGCGTGACCATAAGGATGGTCTTTGTCTGCAGGTCTTGCCGCTAAGTGAAACCCGATGTAGGTCACCAAAGAATTTCCCATATCGGATAAGTTGTTGGCACCGTCTGCCGTCAGGGACACGGAATGAAACAAAAATCCGCAGCTGAGTTTTGCCACCGATAAAATGAGGTTGGCAATAATCCCCACAACCCCCACTAATTTTCCGTAACTCTGACGGACGCGTAAGGATGCGGTATCATGATGATTTTTAATAAACAGTTTTATAAGAAACTCAGTCATTCTACTGATAGTTCCTCCCATTTTTCATATAATTCGTTGAGGATTGCTTCTTTTTCTTCTAAAAGGTCACATTTTTCTTTTAGCTTTTCAAAATCCGATGCAATATCGGGCGATGCAATTTCTTCTTGTAAAACTGCAATTTCGCACTCAATTTCTTCAATTTTGGCTTCGGTTTTTCGTAAATCGTTTTTTCGCTTGGTTTCTTCTGCTCTGTCTTTTTTGGAGCGATAAAACTCATTGGCTTTTTCACTCTTTTTTTCCACAGGAGCAGGTGCATCCTCTTTATGTTTTTCTAAATAATAGTCATATTTTCCGTCATAAATGACCATTTCTCCCGGTTTCATTTCCACAATTTTGGTGGGAACCTTATTTAAGAGGTAACGGTCGTGAGACACCATGATGAGTGTGCCTTCATATTCTGCCAGTGCTTTATCCAGCACTTCTTTGGAAGACAAATCCAAGTGGTTGGTAGGTTCGTCCAAAATGAGAACATTTCCTTCTTCTAACATCATAATGGCAAATTTCACTTTTGCCTTTTCTCCGCCGGATAACACACCCACTTTTTTATACACATCTTCTCCCGATAACAGCATTCCGCCAAGGAGTTTTCTTAACTCCTGCTCATATTTTTGAGGAAATCTGTCCCAAAGTTCATTTAAAGCAGTTTTTTCGGGATGAAGCTTATTGGTTTCCTGTTCAAAATAGGATTTTTTTACACCGCCCCCCCAAAGGATATCTCCTTTGGAATAGGGAAATTCTCCTAAAATTGCCTTTAGTAAACTGGTTTTACCAACGCCGTTGGTGCCAACAATGGCAATTTTGTCGTTTTTACGAACATGTAAGTTCACACTGGGGTTTAATAATTTATCTTTTACTTTTAATTCCAAATCAGACACCCGAAGCACATCTTTTACGGGTTCGGTTTTGAAAGTGAATTTTAAATGAATGGATTTTAAATAATCGGAGGGCTTTTCCAAAACC
The DNA here is from genome assembly GCA_017549265.1 of Clostridia bacterium. Taxonomy (GTDB): domain Bacteria; phylum Bacillota; class Clostridia; order UMGS1840; family UMGS1840; genus SIG452. Next base: position 1,355 of record JAFYVF010000129.1, on the reverse strand, counting down.
TCCATATTATCCAAAATATGCTGACGGCTTTTTGCACTTTTTGCCGTGGAAGCACGAACCAGGTTTCTTGCCACATAATCTTTTAAGGACGCAATTTCTTCCTGTTGTTTGTCGTATTCTTTCTGCAGATATTCCATTTCCTGTGCCTTTTGCACCACAAATTTGGAATAGTTGCCACGATAGCGTTTTAACTTCCCTTTATAAATTTCGCAGATATCGGTGACACAGCGGTCTAAGAAATAACGGTCGTGAGACACTAAAATAATGGCGCCACGGTAAGCGGTTAAATATTCTTCCAACCATCCTAATGTTTTAAAATCCAGATGGTTGGTAGGTTCGTCCAAAATCAAAAGGTCAGGTTCGGAGAGTAAAAGTTTTGCAAGAGCAAGTCTTGTTTTTTCACCGCCCGACAATCTATCTACAATCGTAGACAAATCCCGTCCTAAAAAACCCATACCGTTTAAGACGGTATTGATTTTAATATCAATATGATAGCCGTCTTTTTGCTCATAGAGAGTCTGCAAACGGGCATATTCTCTGTGGTTTTCTTCGGTATTTCCCTCGGGCGTGGAAAGCTTCTGATACAACTCTTCCAGCTTTTCTCCCATACGGATGACATCGGAAAACACACTTCTCATTTCTTCCAAAATGGAGTTACCGCCGGAAAGTCCTGCATTCTGATGCAGATAGCCAATACGCTTCTTCTGGAAAATGATTTCCCCTTCGGTGGGCTCCGATTCCCCCGAAAGCATATTCAGCAAAGTGGATTTTCCTGCCCCGTTGGCACCGATTAACCCGATACGGTCACTATCTTCAATTTTTAAGGTGATATCGGTGAGAATTTCTTCGGCTCCGAAGAATTTAGACACCTTCTCTAATGCTACTATCATATCTTACCTATGCTACAACAGCCACGGGAGATGATTCCCCCATGGCTGATTTTTTAGTTTTTTAATATTTTATGCTTTTTTTGCTAATGCAGCTTTTAAAGCATCCACCTTATCGGTTTGTTCCCATAACACACCCAAATCTTCTCTGCCCATATGTCCGTAGGCAGCCAGTTTTTTGTAAATGGGCTTTCTTAAGTCCAGTGCCGAAATAATTGCTGCAGGACGCAGGTCAAACACTTCGTTTACTAAATCTGCAATCACATCATCGGAAACAGTGCCTGTGCCAAAAGTATCCACCATAACGGATACCGGTTTTGCCACGCCGATGGCATAGGCAAGCTGAATTTCGCAACGTTTTGCCAAACCTGCCGCTACGATGTTTTTCGCCACCCAACGGGAAGCATAAGCAGCACTTCTGTCCACTTTGGTGGGATCTTTGCCGGAGAATGCACCGCCACCGTGACG
>JAFYVF010000128.1 GCA_017549265.1 Clostridia bacterium | reverse complement strand
TACGCCGCGGATAATCAGCATATCGTCGGTTCTGCCCATGGGTTTTGCCATTTTGATAAGAGTTCTGCCGCAAGAACATTTTTTTCTGGAAAGCACGCAAATGTCTCTGGTTCTGTATCGGAGTAAGGGGAACGCTTCTTTGTCTAAAGAGGTGAACACAAGTTCTCCTTTTTCCCCTTCGGGGAGCACTTCGCCGGTATCGGGGTCGATGATTTCTGCAAGGAAATGGTCTTCATTGATGTGCATACCGGTTTGTTCTTCACATTCAAATGCAACACCGGGGCCGCTTGTTTCGGTCAGACCGTAAATATCATAGGCTTTAATGCCTAAGGTATCCTGAATATTCTGGCGCATTTCTTCGGTCCAGGGTTCTGCTCCGAAGATTCCTGCTTTTAGGGGAATGTCTTCCGGTTTATAGCCCTGTTCTTTTAAGGTTTCACCGATATATGACGCATACGAGGGGGTGCAGCAGATAATGGTTGCGCCCAGGTCTGTCATAAACTGAATCTGACGCTCGGTGTTACCGGAGGACATGGGCAGGGTAAGACAACCCACCTTGTGAGAACCGCCGTTTAAACCGGGACCGCCTGTGAAAAGACCGTAGCCGTATGCAACCTGACAAACATCTTGTTTGGTGCCGCCCACCGCAACAATGGCACGGGCACAGCAATCTTCCCAAAGGTCAATATCCTTTTGGGTGTAGAATGCAACCACACGGCGACCGGTGGTGCCGGAGGTGGATTGAATACGAACGCAGTCTTCAAGCGGCTTTGCCAAAAGTCCGTAAGGATACGCATCCCTTAAGTCTGCTTTGGTTAAAAAGGGAAGTTTATGTAAATCTTCAATGCCTTTGATGTCTTCGGGTTTTACGCCTTTTTCATCCATCAAATTGCGGTAATAGGGCACATTTTCATAAACGTGCTTTACCTGCTTTACCAGTTTTTCGGATTGCAGTTTTTTCATATCCTCAACCGGCATTGTTTCGATTTCTTTCTGATAGTAATTCTGAGCCATTTTTGTTCATCCTTCCTGATTAAAATTTTTTGGATTGCCGAAGTGCTTTTGCTTTGGCTCGCGTTTTACAAATAAAAAACGTCCTCTGCAATCCTTATCGGTTACAGAGGACGAAAATATCATTTCCGTGGTACCACCTCAGTTCGCCGCTATCTCACGGTAGCGACCTTATCAGGTACTATCATACCTTAGTTCTGTGACGGGAACCCCCGTTGCATCCTACTTAAGACTAAGCTTGTTCAGCGCACTGCTAACAGAAGGAATTCGAGAAGGACGCCCCATTTGCCTCGCACCAACCGGCAACTCTCTCCATGTTCTTTCCAACCTACTGGTTTCTGATCTTCGCATTTAATTTAATTGCATTATAGCACTTTGAAATCCCAATGTCAAGAATTTTTATGCAAAAAAATTAATTTTTTTGCATTATTAGATTAGTTTTCCTGATAACAAGTGAAAATTTCTTCAACTCGTTCGGGATCTTTAATTTTGGTGAATGCACTGATCAAAGGAACTATCACAAATGATACTGCCATTGCCGAAACACCCATTTCAGGAGATTTGGATGCCGCTGCAGCAAAACCTGAGTTTAAGGAAATCACAAGAGTTGAAATTCCCACAACCAAAAGTCCGGAAATAATTCCTGCGTATGCACCGGCTTTGGTGATTTTTTTGGAGAAAAGACCCCAGATGTAAGGACCGATAAAACAACCGGAAACAATTCCCCAGGAGAAGGACATCAAACTCACGATAATCGGAATGTTCTGTGTGGCAAAAATAAAGGAGCAGGCAACAAATGCCAGACAGAAAATTCTGATCAGAAGCATTTGTGTGTTAGATTTCATAGGTTGTTTCTGGAAAGAGGGAATCAAATCCACGGCAACGGCAGATGCAGTGGTCAAGGCAACAGCTTCTAAGGTAGACATAGATGCCGCAAGCAAAAGTACTACCATAATTGCTAAAAGAATCATTCCCAGAGTACCGTTTCCTAATACTTCTATTAAAACTGCAGGAATTACGGAATCAATTCCGCCCTGGGGCAGGGTACCGTCTAAAATCAGTCTGGAACAGCTACCGATTAAGTATGCACCGCATCCGATAACGATGCAGAAAATGGTGGAAATAATGGTTCCTCTCTTGATGGATGCGGTATCTTTAATTGCGTAGAATTTACCGATCATCTGCGGAAGTCCCCAGGTACCAAAGCTGGTGAGCATAATGTTAAAACATAAGAATTTAAAGGAAGAACCGCCAAAAATATTGGTTAATTGTGCACCTGTGGTGGGATTGGGGTCACCGGGGACAGATTGAAAGTTTTTCAGATTTTCAACGAGACCGGACAGCCCACCCACTGCATTATGACCGAGCACTGCACAAACCAGGCAAACAACGCCCACAATCATAATAATTCCCTGAATCAGATCGGTGTAGGAGGTGGCAATATATCCGCCTGCAACCAGGTATACAGCGGTAAGGCAGGCAATGAGTAGCATCCATACCCAACTTTCCACGCCGGGGAAGATGGCACCAAATAAAGAACCCAAGCCTTTGTAAACTGCTGCAGAATAGGGAACCAAAAATATAAAGATAATAATTGCCGCTAAAATTTTCATGCCTTTGGAAGCATACCGTTTTTCAAAATAATCGGGCATGGTTCTTGCATTTAGTTTTTTGGTCATTTTTCTGGTTCTGTTTGCAAATAGGAACCAGGACAGCAAACATCCTAAAACAGCATTACCAATCCCAATCCAGATACTTCCCAAACCGATGTTCCATCCGTGCTGACCGGCATAACCTACAAATACCACTGCGGAAAAGTATGCAGTTCCGTACGCAAAGGCAGATGCCCAGGCACCGATGTTACGTCCGCCGATTAAAAAACCGTCCAGTGTTTTTGTTTTTTTGTAGCTGAAGCAACCGATAAAAATCATGATGATGGCGTAGATGCCGAGTGCTGTTAGTGTGTAGATTTGTGGTGTTGTCATTTTTTTCCCTCCAAGTCTTGATTTTTTCTGTAACATAGTATATAATACTTTTTGAGATTAGTCAAACAAATGGTTTTGATGATTACTATCAAAAAAATCGATAATGGAGAAAACACTATGGAATTACGAAATCTGATCACTTTTATTCACGTGGCAGAACTTGGCAGTTTCACCAAAGCGGCTGAGCAACTGGGATATTCACAATCCACCATCTCCTTTCAGATTAAACAGTTGGAAGAAGAGCTTGGATGCCTGTTATTTGAACGAATCAATCACACGATTACGTTGACAGAAAAAGGGCGTGAACTTGTTTCGTATGCTCATCAGATTTGCGCATTAACAGAGGAGTTTAAGGAAAATCTGGAGGAAAAAACAGTCAGCGGACATATTCATATGGTAACGCCGGATTCTTTATGCGATGATATGATTACCCGTAATTACATTGATTTTCATCAGAAATATCCCGGGATTTCGGTCAAATTTACTACGGCAGATACTGCGGTGATGTTTGATATGTTAGACCATAACGAAGCGGATGTGATTATCACTTTAGACAGTCATTCTTATAATAAAGACTATGTTATAGCAAAGGAAGAACCACTTTGTATGCATTTTGTTGCCAATGCAAATTCTAAATTTGCAGGTAAGAAAAATCTATCCATACACGATATTGTGAACGAGCCCTTTATTTTAACCGAATACGGACAGGGATATCGAAAGGTTTTCGATAAAGAACTCTCCAAACATTCTTTGGAAATTACTCCTGTTCTTGAAATCGGAAGAACGGATATGATTACCGCTTTGGTTGCGCAAAGTGATATGATTTCCTTTCTGCCTGATTTTGTTACAAAGGATATGGTAGAATCTGCAAAACTGTGTTATCTGGATGTATGCGATATGAATATCGAAATCTGGAAGCAGCTGATTTATCATAAAAATAAATGGATGTCAAAAGCTTTAAAAACTTTAATTGATTATATGATTGAAAACGATTTTGCACATTGATAGGTACGCAAAAAAAGAGAGGTATCTTTTTGATGCCTCTCTTTTGTGTTTTTATTGTGAATACAACAAGGTTCCGGGGCACCCGACCGCAATCTTTGATTGCGTCATCGGGTCGGGTTCTTATTTTTCTTTGGGGGAGAAAATGAGTGAGAAAATAAGCCCGAAGAAAATAGCAGCGGAAATTCCTGCAGCACAGGCAGTCATACCGCCTGAAATTACCCCTAAAAAGCCTTTTTCCGAAATTCCTTTCATCACACCTTTGGCAAGGGCGTTTCCAAATCCTGTAAGCGGTACGGTAGCCCCGGCGCCAAATAAATCTACCAGTGGTTGATAGAGTCCCAAAAAGGTGAGGATTACTCCTGCCACCACATAGCTCACCAAAATTCTTGCAGGAGTAAGCTTGGTAAAATCAATAAGGAGTTGAGCAATCACACATAAAAATCCCCCGAATACAAATGCTAAAAGATAATTCATACACTTACTCCTTTTCCAACTGTACCAGGTGAGCAATTCCCGGGATAGATTCTCCTTGCAAGGCACTGGTAGGGGACATCAGCGCGCCTGTTGCCATAAATAAAATTTTGTGCCATTTTCCTTGGTTTAATTGCTTTAACAGATAAGAATTTAATACCGAAGCACTGCATCCGCATCCCGATCCGCCAGCGTGAGCATCCTGATCTTCCGAAAAAATCAAAGCACCGCAGTCTTCTAAGTTTTGTGCCGCATATCCGTTTTGAAACAACAGTTCCCGAAGTAAATCTTTTCCAATATTGCCTAAATCTCCCGTTACGATTAAATCGTAATTCCAGGGAGTGGTGTTGGTATCTTCAAAAAATGCACAAAGGGTGTCACAAGCAGCAGGCGCCATTGCCGCCCCCATATTATTTAAATCTTGAATTCCGGCATCAATCACTTTACCAATGGCGGCACGGGTGATTCGAACGCCGGTTCCATTCTCCGATAAAATAGTGGCTCCTGAACCTGTTACGGTCCATTGAGAAGACTGTGGACGTTGACCGCCGTATTCCAACGGAAAGCGAAATTGTCGTTCCGCAGAACAAAAATGGCTGGAGGTGGCGCAAAGCACGTTTTTTGCAAAACCGCCATCTATGCACATTGCACCTGCAATCAGACTTTCTGCCATGGTGGAGCAGGCACCGTATAGTCCTATAAAGGGGGTTGCAAGGGTGCGGAGAGTGTAGTTGGTGGCAATACATTGATTTAAAAGATCACCACCAAAAAAGACTGAAATCTCCTCTTTCGAAATACCTGCCATTTCCAGAGCACCGTTGGTGGATAATTCCATCAGTTTGCTTTCTGCCTTTTCCCAACTGGTTTCACCAATGTGACTCTCTCCAACGGTTAAGTCGAACCATTGTCGCAGAGGACCTTCCCATTCTTTTTTTCCTACTACGGAATAAAATCCCGTAATCACCGGTTTTGATGGGAATAACAGGGTATTGTTTCCAAGCCGTTTTGTCATATTACATACCGCCCTTCATGAAAAAGTAAATCAGCCCGCAGAGAATGGAAGAAGAAATTCCGTACACGATTACAGGACCTGCAATCACAAACATTTTAGCACCGAGCCCCAACACATAACCTTCTGTTTTAAATTCCATAGCGGGAGAGATGACCGCATTGGCAAATCCCGTGATAGGCACCAATGTTCCTGCACCTGCTCTTTTTGCCAGTTTATCAAACAAACCAAAGCCCGTAAACAATCCACTTAGAAAAATAAGAGATATGGAGGCAATACAGCCGGCATCTTCCTGAGAGATTCCCATATTTTTAGCGGTGTCTATGATGACTTGTCCGATAACACAAATAGCACCACCGACAAAAAATGCCCAAATCACATTTGTTATCCAAGGACTCTTCCCCAGATGGGAAACCATTTTTTGATATTCGTTCTGATTAATTTTCTTCATTTTTGTAATCCTCGTTTTTTTAAGATACTTTTAGTTTTAAAAAAAATTGCATTTGCTATTCTGTCACATTTTTCTAAAAAAATAATAAAATGGTAATAGCTAAAAATGATAAGGAGGATTTTTATGAGATTAAAACGCCGTGGCTTCCGACAGGGCACTACAATAAAACCGCGCGGGAATCGTTTGGAAGGTGAAAACAACAAAAAAACTCTTCCGATGAGTTGGGAAGAGTTTTTTGATAACATTGCGCCGTTGCTACGTCCCGGCTTTGATGGAAGTGTTTCTGGGCTTTTGGGAGTTTATAATACCTATTCCAAAGAACAACAAAAAAATCTGACCGACAAAATTGCAGGTCAGATTCTTTATGCACATAGCGATATTGTGGGGAATGTTTTCAAACGATTATCCAATATATCTTTGGACTTATCTCAACAAACTGAGGTGGCGTATCGTCGCCTAAAGTTAGTTGACAAATTCTTCTAGTTTTTTAATCAGACAACATTACTTTTTTATAATAGGTAAGCGTTTTGGGGTGAAAATCACTTTGGGTTAAAAGATATTTTTCGCAAACCTGGGAAAATTCAGCCCGAGCTTCCGCAGACAGATCGAAAGACAGAAAACTTTTGATATCTGCATCCAAAATATAATTGATGGCACGGAAAGTCGGAATCGAAATTTTTAAAATATTGCGTTCAGCTCCCGGGCAGCAATCCTTACATAAAATACCGCCGTTTAACACATCAAAATAACAAAAAGATGCTTCATCTAATTCGTCATTGCATTCCATACATTCAAAGGTATGGGGGGTAAAACCTTCAATATCAGCCACTTTTAACTCGTATGCAGCTTTGATGAGGGCAGCATCCTTTTTCCCTTGATTCAAGGCGAACAGTGTGTTTAAGGTTAAGCGGAGCAACGGTTCGTTAGGCTGATTATCCATGGCAATATTGCCTAAAATATCCAATATGTAAAAGCCAAGTGCCAAATGAGTCAAATCATTTTTGATATCTAAAAAGGAATGAATCATATTGGCTTCCCTAAGATTTAAGGAATCTCCTTTTTGCGCAAAGGTGAACTCGGAATATAAAAATGGTTTTGCTCCTGATAACTCTTTTCGTTTTAAGCTCTTGATACCTGATGCCTTGGCGTGTAATAATCCGTATGAATCGGTCATAATGGAGAGCATTTTATCCGCTTCGTTAAAGTCGGTTTCCTTGACGATTAACCCTTTTGCAGTAATAAAATCCATTACTTTTCTTCTTTCTTTTTAAAGGAAATTTTGTTCTCGGTATGATTCCACAGACGCTTTAGGTTTTCGTGGTGACGGATATACATGGAAACTGTCAGAATCACTAACAACACAAGTTTCAGCGTTTTAAACGGTGAGTGATCCAAAAAAGCAAAGAAGATGATGGAAGAGGTGCTTCCTGATAATGAACCCACCGACACATAGCCGGTGATTGCAATCATGCCAACCCCCACTAAGAGCACATAAAGCCCTAAAAGGGGATCAAAACAGAAGCAGGCACCCAATGATGTTGCCACTCCTTTTCCGCCTTTAAAGCCAAAGAATACGGGGAAATTATGACCCACCACAGCGGTTGCCGCTGCAATGTAGGAAAATTCGGGTTTTTGGGTAAATAAGAATACTAACAAGTATGCAATCACTGCCTTAAAGGTGTCTAAAAGCAATACGAAAATGGCAGGCACTTTTCCTAACGTACGCAAGGTATTGGTGGTTCCTGCATTTTTGCTTCCGTGTTCACGCACGTCAACTTTATAAAACAGTTTGCCAATGATGATGGAGAAGTTTAAGCTGCCCAGCAGATAGCCTAAGATGGCGAACAAAATATAATATACATATTCCGGCATAATATTTCCTCCTTTTTAGAGTTTCTTCTTTTCGTTACGTTCTCTGATATAGAACTTAATGGGAGTGCCTGTAAAATCAAAGGAATTTCTCAGCTGATTTTCCAGATATCGTTCATAAGAAAAGTGCATCAGACGTGTATCGTTTACAAAAATAACAAACTGAGGGGGATTTGCAGCAGACTGCACTGCATATAAGATTTTTAATCTTCTTCCCTTGTCCGTGGGCGGCTGCACACGAGCGGTTGCATCTGCAATCAGATCGTTTAACATACCGGTGGTCACACGGCGATTTCTGTTTTCGTTCACGGTTTTTAGCATAGGGAAGATGGTGTCAATTCGTTGTCCGGTTTTGGCAGAAATAAAGAGGGCAGGGGCATACATCATATAGGAAAAGCCTTCTTTGATTTCCAGTTTCATTCTGTCCATGGTTTTATCGTCTTTATCGATAATATCCCATTTGTTTACCACAAAAATGGAAGCTTTTCCTTCGTTGTGAGCATAGCCGGCAATTTTGGTGTCCTGCTCGGTAACCCCTTCGGTGCCGTCTAACATAATGAGGCAGATATCTGCTCTCTCAATTGCTGCATAGGAACGAAGCACAGAATATTTTTCCACCGATTCATAGACTTTACTTTTCTTACGAATCCCTGCAGTATCAATAAATAAATATTTCTGCCCGTCTTTTTCCACATAGGTGTCAATGGCATCACGGGTGGTACCGGGCACATTGCTCACGATTAAACGTTCTTCACCCAGTAAGCGGTTAATCAGAGAAGATTTTCCTGCATTGGGTTTTCCAATTACCGCAATTTTTAAGACATCGTCTTCTTCTTCGGTTTCGTTATCTTTGGGGAAACCGTCTGCCACCTGGTCCAAAAGATCGCCGATCCCCATTCCCTGAATGGCGGAAATGGCAATGGGGTCACCCAATCCCAAGTTATAGAATTCATAGAATTCCATGGGAGGTTCCCCGGGTGTGTCACATTTGTTACAAGCCAACACAATAGGTTTACCGGAACGCATCAGCATCGCAGCAACCTCTCTGTCGGTTGCGGTTACACCGGCACGAACGTCGGTTAAGAAAATTAAAACGTCTGCGGTTTCAATTGCCGCTTCTGCCTGACGTTTCATCATAGCGGTGATTTCGTCAGTGGAATCGGGTTCAATACCGCCGGTGTCGATTAACAGAAAGGTTTTGGAAAGCCATTCTGCTTCGGAAATAATTCTGTCACGGGTAACGCCGGGAGTGTCTTCCACAATGGAAATTCTTTTCCCGGTGATACGGTTAAATAACTGGGATTTTCCCACGTTGGGGCGTCCCACAATAGCTACAATCGGTTTTGACATAATGAATCGTACCTCCTTGTCTTAAGGTTACATACAAAGTGCATCTAAGAAACATTTTCCGTCATTTTCATTTAAAATCACTTCACAGGAAAGTGCTTTCTCAATATCGGAAATGGTTTTATCGTCTAAGGTTAAATCGCCTTCTGCTCTTAAAATGGCAGAGGGGAGCACCAAAAATTCCATTTTTTTTGATTTTAGCTGTTCGATGATATCAGTTGCGGTCATCAGACCTGCCACGGTAATTTTATCCCCAAAGAATTTGTTTTGGATGGCAATCACTTCGGTTTTGGTGCCGAATTTTTTATCAAAGCGTTCCACCAATTTTAAAAGAGTGGGATATGCCGCTTCGGAAGTGGCAACTACCTTTTTGCGGACAGGCTTTGGTTTTCGGTTGGCAAACGACTGGTTAAATTCTTTCACAAAAGAAGATAACAAACCAACGCCGTTTTCAATCTGGGGAAAATCATCATAATATGCTGCAGGGGGAAGGGCAATTTCGCCTTTTACGAAAAACTCGTCGGCAGGATACACAAAACGGGTACCGATTTCCCGATAAGCACGGCTTGAAATTTTATGAATCTGCTTAATAATTTGTCGGCAGTCTTGTTTGGTGAAGGGTTCAATTTCGGTCAGTCCGTCACGAAATTGGGTTAAACCAATGGGAACCACAGACACGCTATTCACTTCGGCTTCATATAAATCGGTTAAGGATTTTGTTAATTCGTCCCCATCATTCCAGTTTTTGCAAAGCACAATCTGTGCATTCACGGTGATGCCGTTTTCTACTAAATACTGAATTTTCTCTAAAATGCCGCCTGCATGTTTGTTGTGCAGCATTTTGATGCGAAGCTCATCATTGGTGGTATGCACTGAAATATTCACGGGAGAAAGACGCATTCTTACGATATTTTCGATTTCTTCCTCTTTCATATTGGTTAAGGTCACATAGTTACCTGTTAAAAAAGAAAGACGGGAGTCGTCATCTTTAAAATACAAAGGTTTTCGCATTCCTTTTGGGAGCTGGTCAATAAAACAGAAAATACATTTGTTCCGGCAGCTTTTGGGATTTTCAATAAAGGGACGGTCATTGATGATTCCCAAATCTTCAAAATCATTTTCAATGGTAATTTTTTTGATTTCCTGATTTCTCACCAATGTGATTTTGACACATTCATTGCAGGTTAAAAAACCGTACATAAGGCCATCGGTCACTTCCTCGCCGTTGATATGGGTAATCACATCACCGGGTAAGATGCCCGCTTTTTGTGCCAAACTATTCTCTTTTACGCCATCCACGTAATACATAATAATTCCTCTGTTCTGTTTACTTCAAGACTTTTCTCATTCCAACAAGATTCTAAAATCTCATTGGAACAACAAAAACCAAGAAAAATTTGAAAAAAAGCGGGGAGCAATTAAGCACCCCGCTTCTTATAAGGCATAATTAATCCATTTTGATTACTTCTACACCTTTGTAGAAACCGCAAGATTTACATACTCTGTGCGGCAGTGTCAGTTCCTGACAGTTAGGGCATTTTACAAGACCCGGAGCGCTTAATTTCCAGTTTGCTCTTCTTTTGTTTTTTCTCGCATGAGAAACCTTTCTCTTTGGTACAGCCATTCTCTTAACACCTCCTGTAGAGTTTTACTCTATGATTGAATATTTTTACAAAATTTTAGGGAGTAACTGCGGATTACTTTAATAATTCCTTTAATTTCAGTAATCTGGGATCAATTTCCCGATCATCACAGTCACAAGTTGTTTCGTTGCGGTTGCAACCGCAAACGGGGCAAAGACCTTTGCAATCTTTTCTACAAAGCTGTTGGTCCAAGGTTACGGCAAAAATGCATTTGTAAATTGCTTCGGTCAGTAGCACCATATTATGTTGATAGGGGATAAACTCATCAGCTTCCAGCCCTGAGTCTTCCCGGGCAATGGTATCTTCCATCGGAATGATGAAATCTTTTTCAAAAGATTCTAAGCAACGGTCACAAAGGAAGGTTGCCCGAAAGGACAAATCTCCTTTTAAAAACAAGTTGCCTGCGTGATTTGTGATTGTGCCCGTTAACGTAACTGGTGTTTGTAAGGACGGCATATCGCTGAATTCGGAAAACGCCTCAATGGGGTATTCCTTATTTACGTTGATTTCCATTCCTTCGGACTTCACAATAGAGGTTAAATCAATTAACAGTTCGTTTTGTTCCATTATTGTTGCCTCTCTTTCTCACGGTTTAAGACACCAAAAGACTGCCTAAAAAGTTGACAAATTCCAAAAAAAAGCATAACTTTCAGACAATCATATAATATAATACATAATCTCTGGTAATTTGTCAAGCATTTTTTTCAAAAAAACGGAAAAATTCTGAGAAAATTATACCAATTTTTCGGTTTCTAATGCAATCATCAATTCTTCGTTGGTGGGGATTACTAAAGTCTTCACGGTTGCATCATCACTGGAGATATCCACGGTACCGCGAACAGCGTTTTTGTCTTTGTTGATTTTAATGCCCATAAAGCCCAATTTTTCGGTAATCTGTTCTCTTAAGGTTGCATCGTTTTCACCAATACCTGCGGTGAATACCACAGCGTCAATACCGCCCATAGCAGCAGCGTAGGTACCGATATATTTCTGCACGCCGTATGCAAACATATCTAAAGCTGCGGTAGCTCTTTCGTTGCCTTCAGCGGAAGCAGCGGATAAGTCTCTGAAGTCGGAAGAAACGCCGGACACACCGGTTACACCGGATTCTTTATTTAAGATGCTGATAACTTCACTTGCAGAAAGATTTTCTTTATTTGCAATGAATTCCACGATAGCGGGGTCAATGTCACCGGAACGGGTACCCATTAAAATACCTGCCAAGGGAGTGAAGCCCATGGAAGTGTCCACGGATTTACCGCCGTCAACTGCTGCAATAGAAGAACCGTTACCTAAGTGACAGGTTACGATTTTTAATTCTTCGATGGGTTTTCCTAAGATTTCAGCCGCTTTCATACTAACATATTTATGGCTGGTACCGTGGAAACCGTATCTTCTGATTTTATACTGTTCGTAGAATTTGTAAGGCAGGGCATACAGATATGCCTTTTTGGGCATAGTCTGATGGAATGCAGTGTCAAACACACCAACCTGGGGAACGTTGGGCATAATTTTTGCACAAGCTTCAATACCGGTAATGTTGGGAGGATTGTGCAGGGGAGCTAATTCGATACATTCGTTTAATGCGTTCATTACCGCTTCGGTGATAACAGCGGAACCGGAGAACGCTTCGCCGCCGTGTACCACACGGT
>JAFYVF010000127.1 GCA_017549265.1 Clostridia bacterium | reverse complement strand
TGGATCACCTGTTTTGGGACGAGAAATACTACCCGGATTGGCTAAAATTTTTCCTTCAAAATGTTCTTCTTCGGCAATATGGGTATGTCCAAATAAAATCAGGTCTGCTTCTTCTGTGGCAGGTGCAGATTTTAAAGGAGTGGGATCCCAGCCTGAAAGGTAGTAATGCCCATGAGTAATGAATATTTTTTTCCCATCAATTTGAAGCATTTTCTCGTTGGGGTATGCTCCTGAAAAGTCGTTGTTCCCTTGTACACCATAAATGGGGAAATCAAAAAAGGTGTCCTCTAAAAACTGAATATCCCGATTTAAGTCACCTAAGTGAATCACAGCGGATACGTCGGGCATATTTTCAATAATTTTTTTCATTTCTTTTGGTTCTCCGTGAGAATCGGAGAATACTAAAATTCTTGTCATCATTTTCTCCTTACATAGTTTGATAAAAGCCACGGTGCACTTCGCAAATCACAACCTGCAAATCCATTTCCTCTAAAAGATGACGGATTTTTTCCAGAGCAGGATTTTCAGTTTCAAAATGACCGGCAGTGACCATACAAAGCCCCAGACTTTCCGCCAGTTGATATTCGTGGTATTTGGCTTCTCCTGTCAGATATACGTCACAATCTTTCATCATCTCTACCATGCTTCCACCGGCGCCACCTACCACTGCAACGGTTTTTACCGTATGGTTGGGATCTCCGGTATAATTCACATAAGAAACGCGGAGCACATTTTTTACAAGGGTGATAAAATCCCGTAGGCGCATGGGTTCTTCTAAGGCACCTTTTCGGTAAATCACCGGCTCGTCCACATGATAATCCAAAAGCCCTAGCGCTTCACACAACGTATCGTTGACACCACCTTGACAACTGTCAAAGTTTGTATGCATGGAATATACAGCAATACCATGAGAAAGGAGTCTGGTAATCTGACGCCCTTTTTCTTCTTCTAAATTGATTGATTTTATTCCACCTATAATAAATGGGTGATGGGTGACAATCAGGTTACAACCGTTTTGTACAGCACAATCAATCACAGAATCGGTAATGTCCAGTGTCACATAGCATTTTTTGATGTCCCAATCAGGATGGCCAAGCATCAGACCCACATTATCCCATTCTTCTTTGAGAGAACAGGGCGCAAATTCTTCCAATTTAGACATGATCAACTTTAATTTCATACTATCACTTCCTTTTTTGAAGCTTTTCTTCATTATACTCCAAAAAAGAGGGGTTGTCAATTCTTTTTCACAGGAATAAATAATTGCAAAACGGGGGGAGAATGGTCAGCTTTAGCCCAACTGCCAACATTACGAAGAGGATAACAGCCAACGTGATGATTGCCATTACCAGCAGTTCAGAAATCAGTGAATTTTTGGCAGGAGCCCCCCGAAGAGAAGAAGCGATTAAGAATCGGTTTACCGATAAACTTTGATTGGCAGTTGCAAGAAGCGCGGGTAACAAGAAAACAAGTTGCAAAAACAAAAACAAACCGCTTAAAAAGAAACCCTTTACCGCAAAATATTTTACCAAAAAAGTGAGAAAAAAACCTGTGGAAAAACCCCATTTAAACACGAGGAAAATCGTGAATAAAAAACCCGGCAGGAATAAAGAGAACAGGGCGATTAAAAGATAGGAAGAAAGTTCTTCACAAAGCATCAGCCGAAAGTCCAGCTCGTTTTCTTTTGCAATTTTGATGAATTCTTCCGCTTGCATTCCTGCATCCCGTAATTCAGTATCTGAAATCAGATTGCAGTAAAAACAGCCGGACAAAAAACCGACGAAAATAATGCAAAGAAGCAACAGATACGAAAATTTGTGTTCTTTGATGTGACAAGATATTTTGTGAAGTAGAAACAAGGTTGATTCCTCCTGCAGCTCAGTGTAATTATTCACGGTTTTGTTCAGTATATGAGGGAAAGTCGGGAAAAAGAATAAACTTTCCTTAAAAAATGAAAAAACAATTGACAAAACTGAATTTTTTTGGTAAAATACAAAAGTAGAATATAATGGGTAGAATTTTAAATTTGACTATAAATTTTTTAGGGAAAAGAGGTTTATTTTATGGGTACTTCCAAGAAAAAAGTTACAATTGTAGGCGCAGGTTTTGTAGGCGCTTCCATTGCTTATACCATTGCTGCAAGAAATCTTGCTCACGAAATGGTTTTAATTGATGTAAATAGAG
Source organism: Clostridia bacterium (assembly GCA_017549265.1). Classification (GTDB taxonomy): domain Bacteria; phylum Bacillota; class Clostridia; order UMGS1840; family UMGS1840; genus SIG452. Next base: position 20,687 of record JAFYVF010000127.1, on the reverse strand, counting down.
AAAAAGCATACGGCGAAGCTTTAGATATTTCTCACGCTTGTCCTGTATTCGGTTCTATGAAAATCACCGCAGGTGATTACGAAAATGTGAAAGACAGTGATGTTATCATCATCACCGCAGGTGTAAACAGAAAACCCGGTGAAACCAGAATGGATTTAGCTTGCAAAAACGTTTCCATTATGAAAAGCATCGTTGGCGAAATCATGAAACATTACAATGGCGGTATTTTCGTGATCGTTTCCAACCCTGTAGACGTGCTGACCACCTTAGTTCAGAAATGGACCGGTCTGCCTGCAGGAAAAGTTATCGGTTCCGGTACTTATTTAGATACCATCCGTCTGCAGCAGAAACTGTATGATTTATTTGATATGAACGTGAAAAACATTCATGCAATGATGATTGGTGAACACGGCGAAACTCAGTTCCCCTACTGGAGCCATGCTACCATCGCCGGCGAACCCATCTTAAACTTAAACACAATTCACGGTCATCCTTTAACTGAAGAAGAAAAAGCTCAGATTAAAGAAGAAGTGAAATTAGGCGGTGCTGCTATTATTAAAAACAAAGGCGCTACTTATTTTGGTGTTGCAAGTTCTGTAAGTGATATTACCGATGCTATTTTAAACGGTAAAGACAGAGTACTTCCCGTAAGCATCAATAAAGAAGAACTCTACGGCTTCACCAACGTTGCTGTAAGTATGCCCAGAATCGTAAGCAGCCAAGGTGTTGAACTGGATATTCCCGTAGTTCTTTCTCCCGAAGAAGAAGAACTGATGAAGAAGTCTGTGGAAAATGTTTACAACATCACCAAAGAATTTTTAGACTAAGACTCGATAAAATTGTCCATAACGGATGAATCTCGCCCTCGACGTACACTCGGTACGCCTTCGGGTGCCATCAAAGCAGAGCTTTGACTCGATTTCTCCGTTCTGAACCAATTTTCTCGTCGTCTGAAATGTTGGGTAAATTAAAAAGCTGAATCATCTTGATTGGGATGATTCAGCTTTTTTGTTGCTCTTGTATCCAAATTATTTTTTCTTTTTATGGGGATTCATTTTTGTGGGTTGTTTTTCTTTTTGGGTTACGGTAATCATAGAACTGACCGCAAGTAAAATTCCTAAGGTGAACATAGCGACACCGTTTGCGGTGCCCAGCTGATTGGCGAAAGCGCCGATTAAGACGCCACCAACAGCAAGTAGCAGAATTCGCAATGTTTTGTTCATGGTATCCTCCTTAATCCGGGCGGTTATATTTTTCTAAAAATTCTTTGATTTTTAAAAAACTTTCCTGGCTTAAATCGTGTTCGATTTTGCAACTGTCTTCATAAGCGGTTTCCTTGGATACGCCAAGAGCCATCAATGCTTTGGCAAGTACGTGGTGCCGTTCATACATGTTATCGGCAATTTGCATACCTTGTTCTGTTAAGGTGATATTTCCAAGTTCATCCACTACCAAAAAACCTTCTTCCCGCAGGTTTTTCATTGCTACGGATACGCTGGGCTTGGAAACATTTAAATGATGAGCCACGTCAATGCTTCTGACGTTTCCCAATTCTTTTTTTAGGATTAAAATGGCTTCTAAATAATTTTCGCCGGATTCTTTTAATTTCATTTCATAAAACCTCCGAATTTTTTGGAGAATACAATATTTAAACACTAAAAAAACATTGTACCAATATCATGTAAAAGACGGTTCCGCCGCCAACGCTTAAGAGAATATTTCGTTTCCACAGATGCACCGCGGTGATGGTTAAAAGGGCGATAGCTTCCGGCAGACCGTGTGACCATGTTATGATGGAAACATCTTTTAAGCAATACACCAGTAACATGCCGATGGTTGCGAAGGGAAGCACTTTGCCTAAGTAAAGAATAAAGGCAGGTGTTTTTTTGTGTGGCGGAAACAGTAAAAAGGGTAACGCTCTGGTTAAAAAGGTGGCAACTGCCGATACCAGAATGATAAGCAGTGCCTGATGGATTGGAAGTGTCATTGCAGTTTCGCCTCCAATCTTCTTTTTAAGATGCCGGAGCATATTAAAATCAAGCTCATAGCGGGGAGTAAAAATCCTTCAGAGCCCACAATTAGCAGACAAATCACAGAGATTCCAATTCCAACAAATTGGGGAATGTGAGTTTTGGAGTCTTTCCATTGATCTAAGAAAATTACCATAAAGAGTGCAGTCATCACAAAGTCAATTCCTTTGGAATTGAAGGGGATGGTGGAGCCGATGATATTTCCCAACACACAGCTTACAATCCAGTAAATATGGTCTAAAAAACCGATGGAACAATAAAACTGATGCTCATCCACGCCTTTTGGGGCTTTGATACCGCAGAGCAGGGAATAGGTTTCATCGGTTAAGGAAAACATCATATAAAACCGTTTTTTACCTGCTTTCTTAAAGCGTTCCAATAAGGATAAGCCGTAAAATAAATGGCGAAGGTTTACCATCAGCGTTACGAAAAAAGCATTCCATAAGTCAAAAGGTGAGGTTAAAAAGCCAATCGCCACAAACTGACCGCTTCCTGCATACATGGTCACACTCATAATGAGTGCCCAAATAGGTCCGTAGCCTTTGCTGCTTAACAGGATGCCAAAGGCAGAGCCTAAAAACAAGTAGCCCAGCATAACGGGAATGGTATAAGGAAATGCTTTTTTTAAGGACTTGAGATTCATAAATTTAGATTTCTTTCTGAGATAATTTCTGCACTGCGTTTAACTTTTCTATATCCAGTGTGGGATAGGTGCCGTCTTTGTATAACACTTTGCCGTCCACCATGGTAAGACAAACGTCTGTTCCTGAGGCGGAATATACTAAGTTATTGGTTAGATTGTGAACAGGTTTCCAGTAAGGAGCGTCCATATCTAACACAATTAAATCGGCGCGGTTGCCTACCTTTAATGCACCTGTGTCGTTACGTCCCTGAGCAATGGCGCCTGCTTTGGTTGCGGCATAGATTGCTTCTTTGGGAGTGATAATCGCAGGGTCATTTGAGCGCACTTTCTGAAGCAGGGCAAATAGCTTGATTTCTTCTATTATGTTTAAAGAGTTGTTACTTGCCACGCTGTCGGTACCGATGCCCACGTTGATACCGTAATCAAATAAGGTCTTTACGTCACAGATACCGCTTGCCAGTTTTAAATTGGAAGCAGGGCAACTTGCTACGGACACGCCCTTTTCTTTCATAATGGCAAAATCTTCTCCCGAAAGATGGACGCAGTGCGCCGCCATCACAGGAGAATCCAACACGCCCAAATGATTGAAATATGCAATGGGAGTCATACCGTTATGACGTGCCATACATTCTTTGTGTTCTTTTTCGGTTTCCGAAATGTGAATATGAATGGGCAGATGTTCTATTTTTGCGTGTTCGGAAATTTCACGGATGGTGCATTCGGTGTTGGTATATTCTCCGTGAATGGAAAAATCAATTTTGATTTGTCCGTCGTTTTTATTATGATAATTTCTTACTAAGATTTTATTTTCTTCGTATGCTGGCAAATCGTGATAGCTTGCATCGGAAAAGCAGGTGATTCCACGGCTTAAATTGCATTTTACACCAACTTCCAAGAATGCTTTTAGCATATCTTCGCAAAAGTAGTACATATCGCTGGTGGACACAATTCCAAACCGCAGCATCTCGGCAATCCCAAGCAGGGTTCCTACATAAATGTCTTCTGAGGTCAGTTTATCTTCATAGGGGAAGATTTTTTTATTGAGCCAGTCGTCTAAGGACAGATTTTCACCGTACCCTCTCATAAAGGTCATGGGAGTGTGAGAGTGCAGATTGAAAAAACCTGTCATCAGAAGCTTATTGTTGCCGTTGTAACGTTCTTCGTTGGTTTTAGGACAGGTATCTCCTATGTAAGTGATTTTATTCCCTTCGGTTAACACATATTGATGCTCTTTTACTTCTAAATTTTCATCTAAAATCGTAATGTTCTCAAATAACATAACAAAACTTCCTTTTACAGTTGATAGAAATTACGGTTTACTTCTTCCGCGGTCACGGTAGCGTTTGTGGTTTCGGTTAAATCGGCAAGGAATCTTTGGTAGCTTCCTTCTTCCATATAATACCGCATGGTAATCTGGTCTGCATATACCACGTCAATCTTGCGGCAATCGTGTTTTCGTAAAATATGTTCCACGGTGCCGAATAAATGATAGGGACAATCAATCATAAATTCCACACATTCTGCCATCGTGATTACTTCAGATGTTTGCACGCCCTCGTGGGCAGATTTGGAATAAGCACGGATTAAACCACCTGCGCCAAGCAAGGTGCCGCCAAAATAACGAACCACAATGGATAAAGTATCGGTGATTTCTCCTTTGGATAACACTTCCAATACAGGAACGCCTGCCGTACCTTGAGGCTCTCCGTCATCGGAAAAACGCTGAATCTGATTGTTACGGATACGGTATGCAAACACCACGTGTGTGGCATCGTAATATTTTTTGCGAGCCGCTTCCAAGTGGGAGAGGGCTTCTTCTTCGCTTGTCACAGGATAAGTCAGCGAAATAAAACGGGATTTTTTTTCGATAATCTCACATTCGCTGGCTTTTAAAACGGTTTTATAACTGCTCATACTGGGCAATCAGCTCCTCTTTTCCGTAAACGGTAAGTTCCTGGTATTCGTTTTCATATCTGGTATCCAGCACTTTTAACTGGTCGTGGATTCTTGCCACCAGATAGGATTTATCATAGGGAATCCGAATCACCTTTTCCACTTCGGTGGTACGGGTTAATTCGGTAATCTTTTGCAGTAATTCGTCAACATGGTAACCTGTTTTTGCGGATACCATGATGCTGTCTTTTTCGGAAATAAATTCCTCGGTTAAGTTATCGGTTTTATTATATACCAAAAGAATGGGTTTCGCTTCGGCACCCAAATCCTTCAGCAGATTTTCCACAGTTTTTTTGTGATTGGGTAAGTTTTCATCAGTGGCATCCATCACGTGCAACAGTAAATCCGCCTCGCAACATACTTCTAAGGTGGATTTAAATGCTTCCACTAAGTGATGTGGGAGTTTTCGGATAAACCCAACCGTGTCTGTCAACACTGCCTGACGGTCATCAGCTAAGGTGAGTTTTTTGGATAAGGGGTCCAAGGTTGCAAATACCATATCTTCCACATACTGCTCGGAGCCCGTTAAAGCGTTTAATAACGAAGATTTTCCCGCATTGGTGTAACCAACTAAGGCAATGTTTACCACTTCGTTTTTGGCACGTTGTTTTCGTTGGGTTTCACGGTTTTTTTCAATTTCTTTTAATTCACGGCGTAAATTTGCAATTCTTTCACGAATATGACGCTTGTCGGTTTCCAGCTGAGTTTCCCCGGGACCTCTGGTACCGATACCACCTCCCAAACGGGAGAGGGAGGTGCCGATGCCGGAAAGTCTGGGCAGATGATACAGAAGCTGTGCCAATTCTACCTGACATTTCCCTTCACGGGTGGTGGCACGCAGGGCAAAAATATCTAAAATTAAGCGGGAACGGTCGATAACACGAACCTTCAATTCTTCTTCAATATTTCGGGTATGGGAGCCGGAAAGTTCACAGTCAAACACTACCAGATTGGCGTCCAGCTCTTCCACGGCATTTTTTAATTCTTCAATTTTTCCTTTGCCTAACACGGTGCGACTGTCGGGTGCTTCACGGTTCTGGGTGATTTCACCTACCACTTCGGCACCGGAGGCTTCGCAGAGTGCTTTTAATTCTTCTAAGGATTCCGGGTCGGAGTCTTCTAATTTTCCGGTTCCTAAAAACACACCGCATACAATACATTTTTCCGTTTTTACAAATTCATCAATCGGTCTTTCCATTTAAATCGTTCCTTTATCCAGCATTTCTACCACGGCTTTTATTACGTGTTCTTCGCAGGTGACAGGCAACACCACGTCTGCCAGTTCCTTTAATCCTTGATTGGCGTTTGCTACGGCAATTCCGCAACCTGCAACGGCAAGCATTTCTTTATCATTCATATTATCTCCCACCGCATAACATTTATCGGGAGATATTTTTAATATATTTAATAATTCGGTTAAGGCAGAACCCTTATGCACGCCGTGAGGCAATAATTCAAAGTAATGGTCTTCACTTCTTACGAAGCTATACTGGGGATAGAGAGGCGGAATATCTTTTTCTAACATATCGATTTCATGGGTTTCTGCCGCCATTAAGACCTTGCACCAGTCGGGCGTTTCTTCTTCCAAAGAGTGCCAGTCAATTTTGTTATCGGGAAAAATCTTTTCGTCGTTGATATGTTTTCTCACATAAGGATTATCGGTGAAAAATAAGATTTCTTCAGGAATAAACGCTTCGATTCCAAGCCAGGGATATTTTTTATGAATGTCGCTGACCACTTCTTTATAGTTTCCAAAAAGACGTTTGGCATACAAAAATTCATTGGTGGCGGGATTTTTGATAACACCGCCATTATGGGAAATCACAGGGATATCAGGCGTTAATTCATCAAAATAACTTTCTAAGGATTGATACACTCTTCCCGAAGCCACGGTGAACTTTCCGCCGTTTTCTCTAAAATAGCGGATGGCCTCCAAATTCTCTTTGGAAATGGTTTTTTCTTCGGTTAAGAGGGTTCCGTCCATATCGGAAACTAAGAGAATTCCGTCAAACTTCATAGGGATTTTCCTTTCGGTGGATAAAAATGTATAGACACAATTATTATACAACAATTCTCCCGTAAATTCAAGTTTTTTCTGAAAATACAATTTAGATGTCCGTTTATTTCTCCGAAATCAAGGGGGATTTTGTTTCTTTTTCTTAATATTGATTGGTTTTTGTTGCGATTTGCAGGAAAAGGTTGGATTTTCTGAGTTGAAGCAGATGGGAAAGCTGTGTTATAATCAAATAGAACTTTTGTGAAACAGCAGCTTGTGACATAACAGGAGGAATCTCATTATGATATCAAAGACCACATCTATCAAAAAGATTGTTCGCAATGAAAACAAACACTACCATCTTACATACACACTTTTGTTAGAAGATGATTTTCACTACGGAATCGAAGTGACCTGTCGGTACGAAAATACCACGGAAACAGAACGAATCTGGGTTGGACAGCGATATTGGGATGCACTTTCGGTGCTTCGACTGTTTGCCAAAGAAACCGTCTTTCCCATTGCATTAAAAGAAACCTGGGAAAATCTGTAACAACCAATTAAAAAACAGCCCTCATTTGAGGGCTGTTTTTAGTTCTTACGAATTAGTTTAAGCCGGAAATCCAATCGGGGATATCCAATACTTCTTCTTTTTTCTTGGGAGCTTCCGGTTGCATAAAGGAAGGTGCTTCAATAGGTTCCATCGCCGGTTTTTCTACTTCTTTTTTGGGAGCAGAGAAAGAGGGAATGTTGAAATGGTCACGGAACACTTCGTTGGAAGCAAAACCGGTTGCAATTACAGTTACTTTGATTTCGTCTTTCAAGCTTTCATCAATTACTGCACCAAAGATTAAGTTTGCATCCGGGTCAACATGTTCCTGAACTAAGGAAGCAGCCTGGCTTGCTTCGATTAAGGACATATTCGGTCCGCCGGTGATGTTCACCAGAACACCTTTTGCACCGTCAATAGAAGTTTCAAGCAGCGGGCTGGAGATTGCAGCACGTGCAGCTTCTTCTGCTTTGTTTTCGCCACTTGCCATACCGGAGCCCATGTGTGCATAGCCGGTGTTTTTCATAATGGTTTTTACGTCTGCAAAGTCACAGTTGATTAAGCCGGGAACAACAATCACGTCGGAAATACCTTGCACACCCTGACGAAGCACATCGTCTGCAATGCGGAAGGAATCCTTTAAGGAAGTGTTTCTATCTACCAGACTTAATAATTTATCATTGGGGATAACGATTAAAGCATCCACAAATTCTTTTAAGTTGTCCACACCTTTTTTTGCGGCGTTGCTTCTTTTCATGCCTTCAAAAGCGAAGGGTTTGGTTACAACACCAACGGTTAAGATGCCCAGTTCTTTTGCAACGGATGCAACCACGGGAGCTGCACCGGTACCGGTTCCGCCACCCATACCTGCGGCAATAAATACCATATCGGCACCTTTGATTACCTGAGCAATTTCTTCTCTGTTTTCTTCTGCTGCTTTTTCACCAATTTCGGGATTTGCCCCTGCGCCTAAGCCTTTGGTGATTTTTTCGCCGATTCTTAATTTGGTCTGTGCCTTAGAATTATGTAAGGCCTGATTATCGGTATTGATGGAAATAAATTCCACCTTGTCCATATTGTGGTCCACCATGGTGTTTACAGCGTTATTTCCTGCGCCGCCAACACCGATTACCTTAATTTTCGCAAAGGTATCTAATTCGCTTTGGTATGCCATGTTCTGAAAACCTCCCTGAAATTCTATCTAAACTTACATTTTTCGTAGAAATATGCGCAATTATACATACTATTCTCATATTATAACATTCTTTTTTTGAAAATGCAAGACCATTCTCGAAAAAAATGTAAAAAAACTGTCATTTTTATGTGGGGTTTGTTTGGTCAAGTTCTTCTATGCTCAGTTGTTTTCCCAGATTAGAATATTTCTCCACGTAGAAACGGCGGATGAAACCGAAATTCTGAAACATTCTGGTTCCGAATACCACCACAATGGCAACATAAAGATCCAGCCCCAGTTTTTCCCCCAGGTAGATGATGAAAGCGGAAAGAATGGCGTTTCCAAACAGACCGGTTACAAAAATAATCATGGAGAATTTTTTTCTCAAATTGGCGGAAATGCCACCCAATACCGAGTCTAAAGCGGCTAAGATTGCAATTGCCACGTAGACTGAATATTCAGGATTGATACTCCCCGGAACAAAAAAAGCTATACTAATACCAACGAGCAGTCCTATTAAAGGTAGTAACATAATCTAAGTCCGCCTTTCTTTATTTTTTTGCAGCAGTGGGAACAGCATATTTAAAGTTAATTGCTCCCTTATATGCTGGAACGGTAACCAAATCTGTGGTTTTTACGTCCACTTCGCAGTATGCGGCAATTTCTGCTACCACCCCGCCCTTAAAGAGCAAAGCTGATTCCAGTGTTTTCGGGTCGCCGATGGCATTGATGATAAACGGAGCACCGGTACGAACGTTGTTGATACTTAATACCGAGCCAACACACCGAACTTCCGACATGGAGGTCAAACGTTCACCGTTGATGGAGATTGCTTCGGCACCGGCATCTTTTAATTCGTTGATGACTAAAAGAATGTCGGAATCGTGGAGCCAATACAAGCTTTCCGGTTCTCCCGGGAGAGGTGTTTTGGTGCCATCATTTAGCTTTACCACAACGCCGGGACCTTCCACTTCTTTTAAGCCTGCCAATACTTCTGCGTTATCCAATTGCTCTTTCATCAGTTTGGTGGTGGTGTTGGTGTCCTTTACGGATTCCATGTATTGGTTCAGTTCAGACTGAATACGTTCATATTCCAGATAAAGTGCTTCGTTTTTTTCTTTTTCTTTTTGATACATCGACTGGATTTCACCGGCACGAAGACTGCTGACAGAACCCGCACCATTGTTTTTTTGCACACTGCGCAACTGAATTGTAATAGAAAAACCCAGCAACATACAAACTAAGCCCAGTGCGATTTGTGCTTTCCATTTGTTATTCATATTCTTTCAACACCGCCTTACCTTCGTCTATAAATTCAATAATTCCTGTTTTTCCTTCCGGAATGCTTTGCACAGCCTCTGTTAAAAATTTAATTTTGTATGCAGCATCGTTTCCGGAACCGATATCTGCAGAAATATTGTTTTCAAAATGCAGAAAAATATCCCCGTTCTGAATGGAAAGGCGATTCACCGGAATTGCCATTTCGTTTTTGGAAAGTTCCTGGGCAATCGCCAATAAGGTGGTGACAGCTTCCGGATTGTCGGCGGAAACCACCTTTCCAACTTCAAACTGTTCCACGATAATTCCCTCAATAACAGGCACCTGATATTTTCCCATATCGCTGCTGGTGTCTAAAATTTTTCCGGTTTCATCCACAATCAGATATAAGGATTCACCGCACAGAATTTCAGCGATAGGTTTACATTCGGTGATGACAATGGATACCTGATTGGGATACTGTCGGGTTACATTGACTGTTTTTACAAACGAGAGAGAAGCTATTTTCGATTCTGTATCGCTTGTCCGAAAGGTGAGAATATTTGTTCCCACGTCTAAATCCGAAGCATCCAGCACCCTTTCGGGGGAGAGATATTCTGTTCCCGTTACGGTGATTTCACGGATATGAAAAACAGGCGTTAAGAACAAAAACGCAAGTACCAGCCCTGCTAAGAGCACGGTCACTAACGCTGTGGTTTTAAACACCTTATTTTTCTTATGTTTTTTTTTGGAAAAGCGCGGTTGGGCAGAAGGTGTGCCCAACCCCAGTTCATCGTTCATATGTTTCCTCGTTATGATATAGTTTCGCTTTTTGGCTTTTACCCAAAAAGCAGAGAGTTTCTACTTTGAAAAATTCCACGTTAGCTATGACGGAGAAGTGTTGCACTTTGTTCCGCTGATGGGAGAATTTCAGCTTTGGCACCTAAGGAACGCAGTTTCAGAATCATATTTTCATAACCTCGTTCAATATGATACACATCGTCAATCAGCGTTTTTCCCTCTGCGGACAGTGCAGCAATCACAAGAGCAGCTCCTGCCCGTAAATCTCTGGCACGCACTCGAGCACCGTGAAGTTCCTTCACGCCATATACTCGCGCAGTATTGCCCGAGACTGTAATCTGGGCCCCCATTTTCTTTAGTTCTTCCACGTGGTTATAGCGATTTTCAAATATATTTTCCACAATCATGCTGGTTCCTGCTGCCCGAAGCAGAGCTGCCATTAAAATGGCTTGTGCATCGGTGGGGAAACCGGGATGAGGCATGGTGGCAATCATATCCACCGGTTTTAGGTGGTTTGGTGCTGTTACGGTCAGCACGGTTTGGGAATGGGGCATCACGATGACACCCATTTTTTCTAAGATGTTCACCGTTTTTCCTAAATCGGAAACCGGTGCATTGGTTAGCGTAATGGTGCTTCCGGTTGCCGCCGCCGCTGAAAGGTAGGTTGCGGCTTCAATACGGTCGGAGCAAACAGAGTATTCACAGTCCGAAAACGTATTGGTGGGAGTGACTGTGATGCAATCGGTACCTGCTCCGTTGATGCAGGCGCCTGCTTTGTTTAAAAAGTTTTGTAAATCCACGATTTCCGGTTCTTTTGCCGGATTCTTGATGATAACGGGACCGTCTGCAATCAAGGAGGCAATCATAACATTTTCCGTAGCACCCACACTGGGAAAGTTCAGGCGGTATTCTCCGCCTTTTAAGGAAGGCGCTTTGCAGTTGATTCCCGTAATATCCTCGTGAATCTGAACTCCCATTTGGGATAATATCGATAAATGAATATCAATGGGGCGTTTTCCCAGCTCACAGCCACCGGGATAGGAAATTTGTGCAGAGCCGAACCGATTGATAAATGCTCCCAAAAAGATAATGGAGGAGCGTAGTTTTCCCATCAGTTGAGAGGGAACACGGGGACTTGCATCAAAGCCGGTATCCACTGTGATGGTGTCGGCATCCATAGAAACATGATACCCCAGATATTTCAAAATGTCAACGGTGCATCGAACATCCGAGATATCGGGGCAATTATGTAACACAGTTTTCTTTCCCGTAATAATGGTTGCCGCTAAAATGGGCAACACCGCATTTTTGGAACCGGAAATAGGGACGGTGCCCGAAAGCTTTCTTCCGCCTTCAATCAGGTATCTCATAGTTTCACACCTTTCTTACAGTTTCATTATATGAAAGGTGTGTGTGTTTGTTACGTGTGAGATATGATTTTTCTCACAAGTTCGCCCACTCTTTTATCACCGTCTGTGATGGACAGGGGTGTTAGTGCTTCTGACATTTTTTGAAGCTTGGAGACGTCTGTGACTAAAGCATGGAGTGTTTCATATAATCCATCGCCTGTCAAAGATGTTTCGGAAATTTTTACAGCGCCGCCAAGTGTAACCAATGCATGAGCGTTTTTATCCTGATGATTGGCAGTGACATTGGGAGAGGGAATCAAAATAGACGGTTTTTTGATTGCGCAGAGTTCTGAAACCGTCATCGCTCCGGCTCGGGTAATTGCCACATCACAGGCAGCCAACACATTTGGCATATCTTCAATATATTGGGTAATTCTGATTTGATTGGGGTCGTAGGAATATTCTTTGATTTGTGCCATGAATTCCTCGTAATAACGGCTTCCTGTTCCAATGAGCAGGGTGATGCCGTCTTTTTGTGCCAAAGGAATGATTTTGGCAAAGGCTTCGTTTAATTTCAGTGCGCCCAAACTTCCGCCGAAACAAAGTACCACAGGGGCATTTTCAGGAAGATTCAGTTTTTTTCTTGCTGCCTTTTTTTCAGCAGATAAAAATTCCTGACGGATAGGATTTCCCGTCAGTACAGAACGCTCAGGGTATTTCAAATAGGGTTTTGCTTCCAAAAAAGCAAGTGCGTAGTAAGATGCCCATTTGGAGAGCATTTTTGTGGTTAAGCCCGGATAGGCATTTTGCTCATGCACCAAAAAAGGAATCTTTTTCTTTTTTAAAGCATACATCGACAAGGCGCTGATATAACCACCGGTGGAAACACCCACATCCGGGCGAAAATCTGCAACCACTTTTTTGATTTGTTTGTATGCCTGAAAATCGGTGGATAGAATTTTAAAGTTGCGGAGCAAATGTTTGCGGTCAAGCCCTTTGGACTCGAATCCGTAAAAAGGACAACCTGTTTTAGAGTACAGTTTTTTTTCCAACGCTCCGTCAGAACCGATATATAATACTTCGGCACCCTCATTTTGAAGATAAGTGCCGATTGCGATTGCAGGGTTGATATGACCGGCGGTACCGCCACCGGAAATCAGTACTTTCACAAAAAACGCCTCCCGTTTTTATTCAAACGAATCAGACTCTCGAATCTCCGTTTTGCTTGATTTTTTTGGTTGGGCTGAAATATTTAAAATCATTCCCATAGAAATCATTTGGAACACAAAGGAAGTGCCTCCTGCGGAGAAGAAGGGAAGGGGAATTCCTGTGGGAGGAACCGAGGAGGTTGCCACGCCAATGTTTAAAAGCACTTGCACAATGGTCAGGGAAATCAGACCGAAGACCAACAGCATAGAATAGCGGTCGGGTGCTTTTAATGCGATTTTCACAGCACGGTAGAGCAGTAATGCAAACAGCACCAATACTGCCAGTGCACCCAAGAATCCTAATTCTTCACAGATAATGGAAAAAATAAAGTCGTTTTGAGGTTCCGGAATGTATAAGAATTTTTGGCGACTTCTGCCCAGACCTAATCCGGAAAAGCCGCCACTTCCGATCGCATAAAGGGACTGAACTACTTGCCAACCGTCTCCGGATTTATCTTGGAAAGGGTCAGTAAAAGAAATGAGTCGTTGCAGACGGTAAGGTTCCGCAATGGCAAAAATAACGCCGACAAGAGCTACTATTCCTGCAATTACAGAAAAAAGTCGCATGGGAATTCCTGCTGCAATCATCATGATTCCAAGTGCCAGCAGAATAATCAGAATTGCGGAAAAGTGGGGTTGCAACAGCAACATTATTGCGGCAAAACCTACCAGCATTCCGCAGATAATCAGATGAGGTAGTGACTCTTTCACGTCAATGGTTTTAACTTTGGATAATACCCAGGCGCAAGCCATAACAATAGCAATTTTTGCAAATTCGGAAGGCTGTATGGTGGAAAAACCGAAATCCAACCAACGTTTTGCGCCGTTGATACGTTGCCCGATAAACAATACTGCAAGCAACAGTATCATTGCCACAATGTAGATGGGCATAATAAATCGTTTGATGAATTTATAATCAATCATGGAGACAACAATCATTACTACAAAGCCGAGTACTGCCCAAATTGCCTGGTTTTTAAAGAAAAACATACTGTCTCCGTGAATATAGAAGGCACTGGGTGCCGAGGCAGAAAACACCATAACCAAACCGTATGCAGTTAAAGCAATTACGGTTAACAGAAAAATATGGTCAATGTTTCGCCAATTCAGTTGGAGTTTGGGGCTAAGCTTTTTCATGGTGTTGATACGGCTCCGCTTGTTATGAAAACAGAGCCTTCCTTTCTCCTAATAAGTTTTTTCGGTTTACATCAAAGATAAAAATGCAATCACGCAACCAAGGATGGTAATTGCGGAAAAGAGAAAAACGATTTTATTTTCCGAATAGCCACTCATTTCAAAATGATGGTGAATGGGAGTCATTTTGAAAATCCGTTTTCCTTTGGTCAGCTTAAAATAGCCAACCTGAAGCATTACGGAGAATGCTTCGATAAGATAGATAATTCCCACAATGAGAAGAATGAGGGGCATATCGTTTAAAATGGAAAGAGCAACCACAGCACCGCCTAAGAACAGGGAACCCGTATCGCCCATAAATACTTTGGCAGGATGAAGATTATAAACAAGGAAGCCACACAGCGCTCCGCAAAGACCTGCGGAGAACAACGTCATACCTTCGCACCAAAACACCATGGAAACCAGGGCAAAAAACAGGCTGACCACAGATGTGACAGTGCCGGCAAGACCGTCGATACCGTCGGTCAAGTTTACTGCGTTGATAAATCCAATCATCATAAATACCAAAAGAATGCTGATATAATAGGATAAATCCAGATAAATGTGGGTAAAGGGAATCCAAAGGGTGGTCTGGATAATACCGAGCTCTAAGCCACCTACCACAAAGGCAGTGGAAACCACCAACATCAGAATCACTTTCCACATGGCGCTTAAGCCTAAGTTCCTCTTTTTAACCACTTTGATATAGTCATCTAAGAAGCCGATAAGACCGCAGGAGAGAGCAAACAATGCCACAAATAAGCCTTTTAAGTCTCTTACAAAGATAATGCTTACCACCAGGGTTGCTAACATGAAAATGATGCCACCCATTGTGGGGGTTCCTGCTTTGGATTTGTGCCAGTTGGGGCCTTCTTCACGAATTTGTTGTCCGAATTTCAGTTTTCGGAGCAGAGGAATTAAGATAGGACCTGCAACTGCGCTTACTAAAAAACCAATTACTGCGCAAATGGCTGCTGAAACGGGAATTGGCATAGTAGATCACTCCTTTGTTTGTAGGTGTTGTTTCACATGTTCAAACAGTTCTTCAAATTGATATTTTCGGGATGCTTTGAATAGCACGGCATCTCCGGGATGAAACAGATTGGGAATCTGTTTTATAAAATCTTCTCTTTTTTGAAAATATATAATATTTTCGGAATTCATTCCTGCAGCTGACGCACCATTTCTAATATATTTAGAGTCTTCTTCCACGCAGATTAAGCAGTCGATTTTTGTTTCTTTGACTGCTGCACCCACTTGATTTAAAATGGGTTCCAAAAAGTCGCCCAATTCTCCGATGGGGCCTAACACAGCCACTTTGCGGGGGCTCTTCTGATTTGCGAGCACTTTCAAAGCAGCACGGTCAGAATCTAAAGAGGCATTATAACAGTCTGCAATTAAGGTGACGGAATCCACAATCTCAGTTTTTTGACGCCATCCAACAGACTGAAATGCGGATAATCCGTTCTGAATCTGTTGGGGAGTCATTCCCAGGTGTTTTCCCAACAAAACAGCGGCGCTGGCATTTTGAATGTTGTGTGCCCCGGCAATGGGGATTTGATAAGTATCTGTGTCCATTAGGAAGGTTCCTTCCGCCTCAGATACAATTGTATAGGGATAGCGTGCGTTTTTTGCACCGAAATATTGGATTTTTTGTTTGCAATTTACCACGGATAATAGGTCATCGTCTCCGTTTAAGAGTAACAAACCGTCATCAGCCATACCGTCTAAGATTTCCAGTTTGGCTTTCAAAATGTTCTCACGGCTTCCCAGATATTCAATGTGAGAAGTGCCGATTAAGGAAATGATTGCAATGTGTGGAGCTGCTAATCGGGAAAGATAGGAGATTTCACCGAAATGGTTCATTCCCATTTCTAATACCAGAAAATCTTCGTCTCCCTCCATTTTGAGCACGGTTAAGGGTAATCCGATGTGATTATTGAAATTGCCGGAGGTGGCCAGGGTTTTGCCATGTTCTGCCACAACGGATGCCACGAACTGACGGGTCGTGGTTTTTCCCACACTTCCTGTAATGGCAATCACTTTTGCATGGGATTGCTTTAACACATAAGATGCCAAATCTCCCAGGGCTTTGGTGGTATCCTCTACCAACACGGCGAAGTTACCCGCATAAGGCACATCCCGGCGTTGAGTTAAAAAACCGACAGCGCCGTTTCGAACGGCGCTTTCAATATAGGCATGCCCATCGTGGTTTTCACCCACCAATGGGATAAAAAGCTCGGTTGTCATTTGGGCACGGCTGTCTGTGGAAACATAGCGGAAGAGGGTATCGGAAGAGCCGAACAGCAGTTTTCCGTTTACCGCTTCCAATAATTGGTGAACAGTTAATTGCATAATGACTTCACAACTTCTCTTTCATCAAATTCAATTTCGTAATCTTTAAATTTTTGTACCATTTCGTGACCTTTCCCTAAAAGCAACACAATATCGCCTTCTTGGGCAAGTTCCATCGCCATACGAATGGCTTCTTTTCGGTCGGTGTGGGAATACACATTGGTTCTATCCGAAATTCCCGCCATAATATCGTCGATGATTGCTTGCATATCTTCGCTACGGGGATTATCGCTGGTAACCACCACAACGTCAGAATACTTTTTGGCAATGGCACCCATTTTGGGGCGTTTGCCTTTATCACGGTCACCGCCACAGCCAAACACAGTAATTACCCGTGCAGGCTTAAATTCGTTCACAGAGGTTAAAATGTTTTCCATACCGTCCGGGGTGTGGGCAAAATCAATCATCACCTGATAAGGTTTGTTAATTTCCACAAGTTCACATCTGCCTTTGACGGTTTTGGATTTTTTCAGAGCCATTCTTACAAATCCGTCGGGAATCGAAAGTGCTCCTGCCATAGCGCATACTGCCAGAGAATTGTATACGGAGAAACTACCCGGGATAGGCAGTTTTACGGTATAAGGATCTTTTTCGTGGATAACGGTATAGGTAACTCCGTCAGCACGATACTGAATATCGGTAGCACCAAAATCACATCCGTCTTTCAGACCGTAGGTGATGATTTTTCCCATAGCTTGTGCTTTCATCGTGTCAGCATAGGAATTATCCTGATTGATAATAGCAATTTTGCACTGGCGGAAAAAGTCTGCTTTGGCAGCAGCATAATTTTCCATGGTGATATGATAATCCAGATGGTCCTGGGTTAAATTGGTAAATACGCCAATTTCAAAGGGAATCGCTGCAGTTCTTCCTAGGCTTACCGAATGAGAAGAAACTTCCATTACCGCAAAGTCGCAGTTGTCATCTGCCATTTGCTTTAAATAGCCAAATAATTCGGGAGCTTCCGGGGTGGTAGCGTTGGCGGGGTATGCAGTTTTATCAATCACAATTTCGTTGGTTCCGATGAGACCTACTTTATATCCGCAACCCTCCAGCATGTTTTTCATCAGATTGGTAACGGTGGTTTTCCCGTTGGTCCCTGTAACACCAATCATACGCAGTTTTTTCTGAGGATTGCCGTAAAACGCCGCTGCAAGACAGGAAAGGGCGATGTTGGTGTTTTCTACCACAATATTGACAGCGCCCTGAGTGTCCACAGGATATTCAGACACAATGGCGGCTGCTCCGTTTTGTACAGCCTGCCCGATATATTCATGACGGTCGGAACGAATCCCTTTAATGCACACGAATAAGCTTCCTTCTGACACTGTTCTTGTGTCGAAGGAAATATTTTCAATTTTGGTGTTTAATGCTTCGTCGGTCAGTTGGTTTTTGCACTCGATATCAGAGTTTTTCAGTAATTCGTGTAATAACATGGCGTTCCTCGGCTTTCTTCGGGTTTTCGGTGAGAGGGGTTAGGGGTAAATAAATTCCACGGTAATTTGCGTTCCGATGGTGGCGTATTCTCCGGGAGCAATGCTTTGGGTATCGGCCACGGCTCCCTGCGTGGTATTTTCAATGCCAACGCCGTGGAATTGGAATTTTGAATTTTCTAAAATGGATTTGGCTTCTTCAAAGCTTTTTCCTGTTACATCGGGGACTTCTACGCTGTTGGAGGGGCGTGCGTCTCCTGTATAGACCAAAACAGTTCCGTTTTTTGCAATGCTGACGCCGGGACTGGGAATCTGCGTGTTGACTTCATCGCCGTCTCCTTCTACCACGCAACGCAGTCCGCTTTGGGAAAGAATCTGTCTTGCTTCGGTCACGTTCATTCCGGTTACTTTGGGGACAATCACGTCACCTTCAATTTCACTGCCTTCCGGTAATTCGGGTTCCATATCCATATAACGAAGCACATCGTATAAAATTTTACCTGCTAAGGGGGAAGCGATTGTTCCGCCCATATGATTTCCTGCAGGAGGTTCATCTAAAATAATCAGAATTGCAATCTGGGGGTCATCTGCGGGAGCAATTCCCACAAAAGATGCCACATATTTTTGGCTGCCACGGGGCAACTTTTCGCTGGTTCCGGTTTTTCCGCCTACACGGAAGCCTTCTAAGTGAGCTTTGTTGCCGGTACCTTCAGAAACAACACTTTCCATTAATCCGCACATGATTTCCGATGTTTGTGAGGAAATTACCTGACGGACTTCCACGGTATCGTAGCTTTCTAAGATCGTTCCGTTGGAATCGGTGATTTGTTTTACCAGGTGGGGTTTTACTAAAATTCCGTCATTGGCAACGGCACTGACAGCAGTAATCATTTGCAGGGGAGTAACGGTGGGACCTTGACCAAAGGATGCGGTGGCAAGTTCCACTTCGTTGAAACTGCCTTCGGGATAGAACAGACCGCTGGTTTCACCGTGTAGCTCAATACCGGTTTTCTGAGTAAAGCCGAAGCCTTTATAGTAATTGTAGAAATTTTCCTGGCCAATTCTTGCGCCAATTTGCATAAATGCAGGGTTGCAGGAGTTTTCTAAAGCACCGGTTAAATCTAATGTGCCGTGTCCGGCATGTTTCCAACAACCAATGGATTCTTTTGCTACCTGATAACTTCCGGTACAGTTAAAGGAATCGTGCAAGGTGATTACGTTGGATTCCAGTGCCATGGCGGAAGTGATGATTTTGAAGGTGGAACCGGGTTCGTAACTGTCTACCACAGCTTTGTTTCTCCAAAGTTTATTGAAATATTCGTTGGTAGCCCGGCTTTTTTCTTCTTCGTCTTCCATAGCATCAATAGCTTCCTGAACTTCCACGTTTGTGATTTCAAAGGGAGCATTCAGGTCAAAGTCCGGTTTGGTTGCCATTGCCAGAATTTCCCCGGTTTTAATATCCATGATGATGCCTGCTGCGCCTTCTGCCAATTGCAGGTCAACCACTGCTTGTTCCAAATGTTTTTCCAAAAAATGCTGGATGGAAACGTCAATGGTTAAGGTGATATCTGCTCCGTCTTCGGGAGTATAGTAACGGTCATATTTGTAGGGCATTTCAGTTCCGTCTGCATTTCTTGCGGTAACGATTCTGCCGTACTGACCTTTTAATTTGCTGTCGTAAATTTGTTCAATGCCCAGTAACCCCTGATTATCGGCACCGGTGAATCCAATAATGTGAGATGCAATGTTGTTATAGGGGTAATAGCGTTTGGTGTCGGCATCTAAATACACCCCGGAAAGACCTGCTTCACGGATGGCATCTGCCTGCTCTTTTTCCACTTTACGTTTGATGAGTACATAAGAGGTGTTTTGATCGATTTTATCCAAAATGGTTTCTTCGTCCATTTCTAGAATTTCGGCGAGTGTTTTCGCGCATAATTCCCGTTCGTTGGCTTTGCGAACGGTGATGGGGGAAATGCTTACCGTTTCCACATCGGCACTAACGGCCAACTGTTTGCCGTTGCGGTCATAGATAGTACCGCGTTTTGCGTTGATCATACGGTCACGAGTTTGTTGCTCAATGGCTTCTCTGGAGAGCCGCTCTCCGTCTATAAACTGAATTACAGAAATTCGGATAACAAAGAAAACAAAGCATACCAATAGTACACCTGTTAACCATAAAATTCTTTTTTGCGTTTTTAAATTGCTGTTATGTTTCATGAAAAACGGCTCCTTTTTTGGAAAATCCAAAGGGGGAATATATGCAAAATTGAGGAATGATTTCATTCCTCAATTTATCATATTAGCCTATTCGTCCAAATATGCTATCATACTGTTTTGTATACCAAAGTTTTGCGCAGTTGGTTCCCCTGTGTTGGGGGCTTGTGCCATCACGCCATAGTCTTGGTCGGGAACATTGATGTATACCACTTGTTCGCCTCTTGCACGGTTCATGCCGTAGCTTGCTATGGCAAGTTCTTCCACTGTTTTTAAATCTATCTTCTGATTGATTTCAACTTCTTTTTTCTTGTTGGCGGAATAAAGTTCTGCGTACTGTGCTTTTAGTGCCGCGTTTTTCTTGCTTTGTTCGGTCATTTGTGCATTGTGAAAGATTAAAGAGAAACCGCCCACGATAAAGCATAGAATAAAAACTGCCACTCTCAGTTTTGCACGTTTCTTTTCCACTGCACGTTTTTTCTCTGCGATGGGTCGAAAGTCGTGGGTAATGGCAGGCTCTTTTCGCTTGGGTTCATATGCAAGATTGT
>JAFYVF010000126.1 GCA_017549265.1 Clostridia bacterium | reverse complement strand
TCCCTTCGGTTAAGAAAATCGGACGATCAGCGTAAGAACCGCTGGACCAGGTTGCATGCATTATATTATGAATGGAATAGTAACCGCTGTCGGCAGAAACCATCAGTTTGGTATTTCCGCTGCCACCAATCCAGCCAAGCTGAATCTGCATAGCATACACGCCGGTGTAGGGAACTTCAATTTCATATTTACCCCAGTCGCCGGTAATCATGGTGAATTGACCGCCATTGAAGGGTGCACCGGAAGATGCTTTGTAGTCTACACCTGCCATGGATTCAGTACCGTTTGTTTTGGTGAAGGTAGTCATTGTGTAAATTTCGCCTAAGTAACCGTTTTTATGAGATTCTAAATCACCAAATCTACCGGTCCATTCGTCTGCATCTCCGGGAACATAGGTGGGAGTCGGTGCAGTAGTGGGTTCGGGAGTGGTAATAGGTGCAGTGGTGGGAGTAGGAGTAGCATCAGGTTCTGTGGAGCTTTCCACTTTCACCAGCTCTAAAAAGTCTAAAGAGGAAGTAGCACCTTTGGCATCCAATTTTCCTAAGTCAATGGCTGAAAAAATACAGTTGTTGGGTCCTACCAGTTCCACTTTGATGGTGTTTTTACCTTCTTTTAAGTAGATAGGCTGGTCAGCATAAGAACCGCTGGTCCAACCGGTCTGCCAGATGCTTTGTTCGGTGTAGTAACCGTCTTCGGTGGAAACTTTGAAGGTAGTGGTCTGATTTCCGGAAATCCACAGGGTTTTAATTTGGAATGCGTAAACACCGGTGTAGGGAACGGTGATTTCGTATTTACCCCAGTCACCAACTACCATGGTAAAAGAACCGTCAGCATTGAAGGGAGCACCGGAAGATGCCTTGTAGTCCACACCTGCAACGGATTCGGTACCGTTTGTTTTGGTAAAGGTTGTCATTGCATAGTTTTCACCAACATAACCGTTGGTGTATCCGCTTAAGTCACTGAATTTGCCTGTCCAGGTAGGTGCAGCAGATACGGTGATCATGCAGGATAACAGCATTATAAGAGTCATTGCGAAAGAGATAAGCTTTTTCTTGCTCATTTCAGATTCTCCTTTTTTTGATATATTTTCCAAAGTTGTAAAAAACTATAAGTCGTTTTTTAAGTATAGTATTTTTTACATGAAAAGTCAAGATTTCCAAAGTATAAAAAGAGCAGATTTCTACTTTAGAAAATCTGCTCCTTCGTTTAGGTTAACAATTATTTGATTTTTCTTGCTTCGGTATAGAATCGTTTGTCGCAGGCATCTCCCATGGAGAAGGTTTTGCGAGGAAGGGCACCGTCTAAAATAACGGATTTATAGAGGTCCGCTTTATCCATAGCATCTAAAATGATACCGAAATTGGATTCGTTTTCACAAAGATTTTTAACAACATCTTCTCCGTGAATATAGTCAATTTCACCGCCGTTTGTTTTTACAAATTCATCCAACATTTTTTGCACAGTTGCCACAGTTAAATATTCTTTGGAATCGGTAATGGTAACTTTTTTGGTTTCTGATTTGGTTACCAACAGGAAAGACTGACCTTTGATGCCATCTTCGTAGCTAACGGAGTAATTTTTTTCCAAAAGTGCCAGAAAATCATCCGCTTTGGCATCAAAAATTACGCGGTGGATTGCTTCAAACACCAAAGATTTATCATGCAGGTTTACCAGTTCACAAAGTGCGTATCTTGCAGGAGAGTTTTTTGCCGCTTCTTCGCCAATTTCTTTTTTTAGGTTTTCATAGTTGGTTTTTGCGGTGGCAAGGGAGTGATTACCATCTCCCATAGCATACACCAAGGGTGATTCTTCGCTCACACCATATTTTTCATTAAAAAGGGGCAAATCCGCGAGTTTTGCCAATTTTTCGTCTAACTCATCGGCTGCAGCCTTTGAAAGCTTGTAACCTGCAATTTTGCCGGAATTCTGCATCAACTCAAAATCATACACTTTTTCAAATTCTGCGGTACGATTTTCTAAAGACTCAACAATATCACAATCTGCATCGTCAATTAAAAGCATAATGTGGGGAAGTTCGATGGGAGCATCTTTTCTTACTTTTAATCTGGGAGGAATACGGGATACCACGGTGCCTTCGGTAGCTCTTACTTTAGTTTTGGAGCCAGCCGAATAATCATATTCTTCCAAATCCACACAGCCAACAATGCCCAAACGTTTCACGCCGTTTCGTAAGGTTCTTTCCACGAAAATATAGGCATCTTTGTGCTCGGTGAACACGTCTTCTGCCATATAGATGTCCATGGTTTCATTGGTTTTTCTGATACGTTCATCAATATCTGCATCGTTTAAGTAAATTTCGGGAACGGTAAGACGCAGGGTAGAGTAAGCACCTTCGGTCACCTTTTCCACTTCCTGCCAATAGTCGGGTTCGGAAGTGTACTGGTCGCAGGCAACCACACTCCACTGCTTCATTTTTTTGCTATTATCCGAAAATTTCGGCAATAAAATATCACAACGACGAAATGCCATATTTTTCAATCCTTTCTTATCAAACGTCTTTCTTATTTTAGCACAAAAATTCATCAAATGTCAACACATTTTCCAAAAAGGAATAAAAAAGGGAAACCCGAAATTTTCGGGTTTCCCTTTTTCTTAAAAGTTTTTTAGAAACTCCTATTGATTAGAACAGGGGAACTAAGTTAGCATTCAGTAACATTGCTTTTACAGTACCGGTAGAAGCGTTCGGTAAGGATACGGAATATCCCTGAGCAGTACCTGCTTCCTGTTCGGTAGTGTCGATGGTTACTAAGTTAACCTGTACTAATTTGTTACCTGCATATTCTGCAACGAACAAGGTTACGATTCCGTCTTCAGCATCAGCTGCTTTCTTGTAGGTTACAGTAGCGGTATCACCGTTTAATGCAAAGCCGGTGAAACCGTCTAAGAGGGTTGCTTCATACTGTGCAGTATAGGTAGCATCACCGATTACTGCAACAATTTCGGTATCCCAACCTGTGAAGGTGTAGGTGTACTGAGCATCAGCTGCTTTGTCGGTAGTGCCTTTGAAGGAAGGAGTAGCACCGTAAGCATAGGTTTCGGTGGTGGTTACGCCATCAACGATCCAGGTAACGGTGTATTCGTTTACAGTTTTGTTATACTGTGCAGTATAGGTAGCATTACCGGTAACGGTAGCGATTGCGGTATCCCAACCAGCGAAGGTGTAGGTAT
>JAFYVF010000125.1 GCA_017549265.1 Clostridia bacterium | reverse complement strand
ATTCCCGCCGAAGAGAAATCAGCTCATCATTATAGGTTTCACAGGAAATGTTTGCCATAAAAACACCTCACTTAGTATCTGTCAATCCTATTGTATCACACCTAAAAAAAATTGGCAATTCTTTTTTTAAATTGAAATAAGAATGTAACCTGAAATGCCCAAAATTCATAAGTTAAAGGGAGGAACAAAAAAATTGCGATTTTCACTTGAAAAATAAAGAGAAATCGTATATAATAAAAAGAGTGATTTTCCGAAAAAAAGGAAGGGGGTATTTTTGGAAAAACTTTTCTTGTTTTTTCAAAAATACAAAAAGAAGCTATGTTAGGAAATTTAAAAACCAATCATATATTTTTCTCAGGCATCGGCGGCGTCAGCATGAACGCTCTTGCCTTGATTTTAAAGGAAAACGGCTATGTTGTAACCGGTTCTGACCGTTCTGCCTCCAAAATTACCGACCGCCTTGTAAAAGCTGGAATCTCCGTGTTTATCGGGCAGAAGGCAGAAAACATCACTCCCGATTTGGGCCTGGTAGTACGTACTGCGGCAGTTCCCCTCGATGCTCCCGAAATCGTGAAAGCAACCGAGCTCGGCATCCCCGTAATGGAAAGAAGTACGCTGCTTGGTTTGGTGATGAAAAAATATAACGAGCGCATCAATGTGTGCGGAACTCACGGCAAAACCACCACCACCTCTATGATGGCGCTTTGCTTAATGAAAGCTGCCAAAGAACCCACCGTTACCGTGGGCGGTGATTTTCCTCAGATTGACGGAAACCTTCTTTTGGGCAAAAACGATTATTTTGTTTGTGAAGCTTGCGAATATGTGGAAAGCTTTTTGGAATTTTTCCCGTCTGCTACCATCCTGTTAAACATTGAAGAAGACCATTTGGATTACTACAGAGATATTGCTCATATCCGCAGTGCTTTCCAGAAATTTACCGATAAAACCGAAAATATCATCGTGGCAAACGGTGATGACGAAAATGTGCGTCTTTTAGACTACTCAGGCACCAAAGCCGTGTTTTACGGATTGGAATCGGGAGACTACTTAGCAAAAAACGTGGTGTTCTATCCCGACCGTACCGAGTATGATGTGACATATCAAGATGAAATCCTTGCCCACGTGGTGCTAACTGTGGCAGGAGCGCACAATGTGTCTAACTCTTTAGCGGTGTTCGCCTTATGCCGTGAACTTGGAATCCCCAAAGAACCTGTGCTGGAAGCACTTTATGAATTCGGCGGTGCCAAACGGAGAATGGAATACAAAGGGCAATACAACCTTGTTCCCGTGTATGATGATTATGCCCATCATCCCACCGAAATTGAAACCACCGTTTCTTCCATCCGCCAAAAGAATCCCAAACGGTTGGTGATGCTGTTCCAGCCTCACACCTACACCCGCACCAAAACCTTAAAAGATGATTTTATCCGCGTGTTAAAAACCGTGGACTTACTCTACATTGCCGATATTTATGCCGCAAGGGAAAAAGACCCGGGAGATATTTCCTCCCGTGACCTTTGCGACGCCATCCCCAATTCCCACTACACACCTGCTCTCTCCGATGCAGTCATCGAACTGAAAGCAACCTTACAAGATGGCGACATTTTTGTCACCGTTGGCGCAGGGGATGTGTATTTAGCAGGGGAAGATTTACTGAATAACTAAGGAGCGAACCTATGAAACATCCCGTATACGGTCTGGAAAAACCTTATCTTCAAAACATCGGGGAAGAACTTTCTTCCTATGCTGACGAAATTTTCTTGGACGGGTTTTCCAATCTTGTTGCCATAAAACAGGGGAAAAAGAAAACCGTGGTTTCTTTTTCGGCATCGGAAAATGCTTTTTTAATCAATCAGATTCTGCCCGACGGCAAAGCGGGATTTTCGCCCCTCTTTGAAATTCCCGAATCTCTCTCCAATGAACGGGTTCTTTCCCCGAATGCTCAGCAAGGGAGGTTGGATGCCAAAGCAAAAACCGTAACCTTTGCAACCAAAGATGAACTAAAGCCCGGGGATGTGATCTATATCAATCCTACCTGCGAAGCTTTTGCAGATTTTTATATCACCAATCAGATTCCTTATTTTTTGGCGCAGATGTTTACCGCCTATTTCAAGCAAGGAACTGCACCGATTTCGGTTGCCTTTTTACGTGAAAAACAAAAAGGTTCCCACGCTTTGGGGATTCACTACCCTGCAGACGAAGCCTATTTTGTGACCTGTGTTGAAAACTTACCCCACGAATTCTGTTTTGTGAAAAAAGAGGGGGATTTTGTGTCCACCTTCGATATTCCCACACTTCCCACCGCAGTTTGCAAGGATTCGGTTTCCACCGCCAACTCCTACTATCTGTCCGGCGGATGCGATAAGGTGGCAACCTTGGCGCTTCGTATGAAAAAACTGCCCAACGGAAACTTTCAGATCAAAAAAGAAGCCGTGAAACAGTTATTTGCCTTTTTAGAATCACTGAAATAAGAGGATGACTATGAAACAAAAAAACCTGTTGTTAGTGGGGTTGAATGCCAAATATTCTCACACGGCTCTGGCTGTGTATTCCATTGGTGCTTACCTTGACGCAAAGGGAGTGCCAAACAATGTGGTAGAATATTCGGTGAACGACCCATACGAAAGTGTTTTTTATGATATATTGCAACAAAAACCCGATATTATCGGGTTTTCTGTGTATCTTTGGAATGTGGAAAGAGTCTGCCGTCTGGCAAAGGACTTAAAACTTGCCCTGCCCGAACTAACCATTTTTTTGGGCGGTCCCGAAGCAGGATACCGCAAGCATCCTGAAGTGGACTTTCCTTTTGCAGACAAAGTAATAACCGGCGAGGGGGAAGCCGCCGTTTATACATATCTGACGGGGAAAGAAACTGATGACTGTTTCCCCAACTTGCCATTTCCCTACAAAACACCTTTGCAAAAAGGGAAAACCATTTATTACGAGGCATCCCGCGGATGCCCCTACCGTTGCAGTTACTGTATTTCTTCTTTGGAAAAGAATCTTCGGTTCAAACCGCTGGAGCAGGTGAAAGAGGAGCTTCGTATTCTGATTCAAGCAGGGGCAACGAAGATTAAAATGATTGACCGCACCTTTAATGTGAATCCCGATGCCTACGAAATTT
Organism: Clostridia bacterium; assembly: GCA_017549265.1. Taxonomy (GTDB): domain Bacteria; phylum Bacillota; class Clostridia; order UMGS1840; family UMGS1840; genus SIG452. The sequence goes on along the minus strand of JAFYVF010000125.1, from coordinate 3,491 downwards.
TCAAGTTTGTGATTGAAGAAGGCGGTAACACAGGCTTCCATTTTGAAATTAAGCCTGAACTTTTTTCGCAAAAGGATTTTCTCCTGTTAGAAAAAGCGCCGAAGGGACGCATCCAGTTTGAGGCGGGCTTGCAGTCGCTAAACCCCGAAACTTTAACCGCCATTCACCGTAAAAACGATACCGATGTGGCGTTTTCCAACTTAAAACGGATTCTTACCATGGGAAATATTCATCTGCATTTAGACTTAATTGCAGGATTGCCTTTCGAAGATAAAGCGTCTTTTATCCGAGGCTTTAACCAAGTATATAAACTGCATCCCGATATGCTCCAGCTTGGATTTTTAAAGGTGCTTCACGGTACCCAAATCGGATATGAAGTCGAACAGTACGAAATGAAATATTCCCCCTATCCGCCCTATCAGGTGATTTCTACCAAGTGGCTATCCGCCTTTGACGTGATGGAATTAAAAGTGGCGGAAGAAGGGTTGGAAACCTTCTCCAACAAAGGCTTTTTCCCCGATGCTCTTTCCTATCTGTGGGAAGTAAACAACCAAAAACCTTATGACGTTTTCTTATCGTTGGGACAGGCGTTATCAAAAAAACCGCCCTTGTCTCACCCTCACTTATTCCGCTTATTCTATGAGTGGTATGTGGAAAATTCTATGGAAAATCCCGATGTTTTCTTAGAAAAACTGCAGGAAGATTTCAGACGAAAGAATCCGAATAAGCCCATGTTTTAATGAATGAAGAATGAATAGTGAATAATGAATAATTGCGGCGGCATCCTGCGGATGCTTTCTATGGCTCCCTCCGAGAGGGAGCTGTCACGGCACAGCCGTGACTGAGGGAGTTTTATGGTTTTCTGCAAGAAAACCCACCGTAATTATTCATTCTTCACTCTTCACTATTCATTTCCAAAGGAGAATTATATGAATCGTTTCTTTACCGATGAAGCCATCATAAACAATACCGTCACCTAAACCGATGACGCTGTTCACCATATCAAAAACGTGATAAAATTAACCGAAGGAGAGCAGATTGTTCTTATAAAAAATAAAAAAGAATTGCTCTGCCGTATTGACAAAATTGAAAAAAACAGTATAATAGTATATGTGGTGGAAGAATTGGACTCCGATTCTGAACCACCCTACGACATCACCTTATTTCAGGGGATTGCCAAAGGGGACAAGCTGGATTTCATCGTGGAAAAAGCGGTGGAAGCAGGGGTTATGGAAATCGTGCCCTTTAAAATGGCACGTTCCATTGCCAAAATCGAAGGAAAAGATGTGGCAAAAAAGGTGGAACGCTTCCAGAAAATTGCCAAATCCGCTGCACAACAGTGCGGACGACTGGTGATTCCCAAGGTGCAGGAACCCAAAACACCGAAGCAGGTGGATTGGGATGCATTCGATTTAAAGCTTCTTTGCTACGAGGATGAAAATAAAACAACGCTAAAGGAAGTTTTAAAAAGTAATTCCTCTGCCAAAAGAATTGCGTTGGTAATTGGTCCCGAAGGGGGCATTTCCCCCGAAGAAGTGGCATTCCTTACGGAAGCGGGCTTTTTGTCGGTTTCTTTAGGGAAACGAATCCTCAGATGCGAAACGGCCGGCCTTTATGCCTTAGCCAACATCCAGTATGAACTGGACTGACATTTGTTTTTAAAATTATTTTTATAAAGAAGGAGTTTTTTTATCATGAAAAAACAAACAAAACAACAAAAAATGGCAATTAAACAAGCTTCTCAGGCAGAAATCAAACTGCTCAAAGAACAGTACGAAAGCAAATCCATGACCATTCTTGCCGTTGCACTGGTTGCAATTATGCTGTTACTGTCCTTATTTAACTGGTTCCAGACCAACAGCAATATGTTTGACACTGCACGTTTGGCAATCAAAATTTTAGTGGGCACCTTCCTGGTATTGATGATTTACACCGCTGTGAAAGCAATTCTGCTGAAAAACAAACAGGAAAATGAACGCTCCAAAAAACATTGGAAATGGTTCTTTGTATGCTTAGCAGGTTTCTTAGGCTCCTTCTATGTGTTCCCCCACGATATTTTACTCGAGATTTTGAAACTGAATATTGATATGACCGCATTCAACGATCTCCATAACATGCGGGGACTCCCCGGTATTCAGTTCCGCGCAGCACTGTTAATGTGCGGTGCAGGTATTTACGCAGTGGTTGCATTGATTTACTATGGCGTAAAAAGTGCAAAACTGGGCAAAGTTGACAAATAAGACCGATTCTCAACACTTACATACATTCGTGATAGGATTTTTATAATAACTGACCCCGAGAAAGGAATTACACAATGTTAAATACAGAAAAAACAATGGAAAAAATCGTTGCTCTTTGTAAGGGCAGAGGTTTTGTATATTCCGGCTCCGAAATCTACGGCGGCCTTTCCAACACCTGGGACTACGGTCCTTTGGGCGTGGAATTTAAAAACAACGTGAAAAAAGCATGGTGGAGAAAATTCGTGCAGGAAAATCCCTACAACGTGGGACTTGACGCTGCCATTTTAATGAATCCCAAAGTATGGGTTGCCAGCGGTCACGTGGGCGGCTTCTCCGACCCCTTAATGGACTGTAAAGAATGTAAAACCCGTCACCGTGCAGACAAGCTGATTGAAGATACCGGCGTTCTGCCTGCAGGTTGGTCCAACGAACAGATGGCGCAGTATATTAAAGACAACAACATTGTTTGTCCCAACTGCGGTAAATCCAACTTTACTGAAATCAGAAAATTCAACTTAATGTTTAAAACCTTCCAGGGCGTTACCGAGGATGCACAGAGTGAACTGTTCCTTCGTCCCGAAACCGCTCAGGGTATCTTTGTAAACTTTAAATCCGTGCAGAGAACTTCCCGTAAAAAAGTGCCGTTCGGCGTTTGTCAGATCGGCAAATCCTTCCGTAACGAAATCACTCCCGGTAACTTCGTGTTCCGTACCCGTGAATTTGAACAGATGGAATTAGAATTCTTCTGCAAACCCGGTACCGACTTAGAATGGTTCGCCTACTGGAAAGATTACTGCAAAAACTTCCTGTTATCTTTAGGTATCAAAGAAGAAAACTTAAAACTGCGTGACCACGAACAGGAAGAATTGTCTCACTATTCCAACGCTACCACCGACTTTGAATTCTTATTCCCCTTCGGTTGGGGCGAATTATGGGGCATTGCAGACAGAACCGACTTTGACTTAACTCAGCACAGTGAACACAGTGGCGAAAAAATGGAATACATTGACCCTGTGACCAACGAAAGATACATCCCCTATGTTATCGAGCCCTCTTTGGGTGCTGACCGTGTGGCGTTGGCATTCTTGGTGGATGCTTATGACGAAGAAGAAGTATCTGAAGGAGATACCCGTGTGGTTCTTCGCTTACATCCTGTATTGGCACCCGTGAAAGCAGCGGTTCTGCCTTTATCGAAAAAATTATCCGAACCTGCATTCAAACTGTATGAGAAGTTAATCAAAAAATTCCCCT
>JAFYVF010000012.1 GCA_017549265.1 Clostridia bacterium | reverse complement strand
TGGCTGTCTTCGTTGGAAAGAACAACCTTGCAGGTGGGGCAATAGTTAACCAGGGTCTTGTCACGGAAAACCATGCCATTTTCAAACAGCTTCAGGAAGATCCACTGGGTCCACTTGTAGTAGTCGGGATCGGTGGTGTCCACTTCGCGGCTGTAATCAAAGGAGAAGCCCAGCTTCTTCAGCTGCATGCGGAAGTGATCCACGTTCTGCTTGGTAACGATGGCGGGATGGATGTTGTTCTTGATGGCAAAGTTTTCGGTGGGCAGACCGAATGCGTCCCATCCCATAGGATAAAGCACATTGTAGCCATCCAAACGTTTTTTACGGGCAACAATATCCAATGCGGTGTAAGAACGGGGATGCCCTACGTGCAACCCCTGACCGGAGGGATACGGAAATTCTACCAATGCCATAAATTTGGGTTTGGTAAAATCGTCGGTTGCTTTAAAAGTCTGGTTATCGTCCCAGATTTTTTGCCATTTTTTCTCAATTTCAGTAAAGTTATACAAAGCTTACGCCTCCTCTTTCCAAGTAATCTGTTCGGCATCCTGCCACAGACGTTCTAAGCTATAAAACATTCTGGAATCTTTTTGGAAGATGTTTACGTTGACATCGTTATAGTCCATCAGCACCCATTCTGCAGACACATAACCTTCAATGTGAAGGGGTGCTTCAATGTCTTTCATTTTTTCTTCCACTTCACCTGCCAAGGCTTTGATGTGGGTATTGGAAGTACCTGATGCGATAACAAAATACTCCCACACAGAGGAAGACTCTGCCACCTTCAACACAGTAACGTCCTCTGCCTTCTTATTGTCTAACACATTTGCTAAAAATATCGCTTTTTCTAATGCTTCCATAATTAGCGTCCTTTCTGCTCCCGCTCTAACAGGTCGTTTCGCACTTCCAACAGCACAGGAGATATTTTTAAATGTTCTTCCACCAAAGATAAAATGGTGGTGTCAATTCCTTTGATAATCGCTTCGTCTAAGTTAGAAAATGTGGCTTCCCGAAGGTCTTCTACACCGTCAAAATTACGGCAAGGTTCAATATAATCTGCCATATAAATGAGCTTATCGAAGGTGGTCATATCTTTGTGACCCATGGTGTGATACCGAATCCCCGACAACAGCTTTTTATCTTTGATATTGTATTTCTTTTTCACAAACCCTGCCCCTGCAGGAGCGTGAAGCATTTTAGGATATGCCACTTCATCAGGATGAAGCTCAATTTTTTTACAAAGGTCCAATTGTTTATCAAGTGGCATCCGCTTTGCAATATCATGGAGTAATCCTGCAAAATATGCCAACTTGGGATCTTCCTTATATCGGATTGCCATACGGTACGCCGTCACCGCAACGCCGATGCTGTGAAGAAACCGTTTTTCTTCGATGTAGTTTTTTAAATCTTCCTCGAAGGAATCATATTCTTTCACGCTTGGGCAATCATATAACCCATTTCGGATAATATACTGATACACCAAAAAGGGTAACTTATGAAAAATGTAGGTCCCCTGCCCCAATTCACTGCGGATTTCAGTGGAGGATATATCCCAACCAAACGAAATGAGCATGGGTTCCGCACCAAACTGCTCCCGAATGGCTTTGACCCCCTCTTCCGTCCGTTCATAACCGCAACGACCGAAAAATACCAACTTCGCCAGTTTGCAAATAATTTCGGGATGTTTCCAGTTGGGGAAATAACTTAAATTATCCATCCCCATTAAGAAATAAATCTCATCATCGGGATGCTCTTTTTGAAAATCTGTCAGCGTTTCATAAGTGTAGGACGGTTCTTCCTTGTTGATTTCGTAATCGGAAATTTCCACCTTGGGAATGTTACGAAAAGCAAGCTTCACCATACCAAGACGGTGCTTTTTGTCCCATTCCTTTTCCTTATGAGGGGGATTGCCGTTTGGCATCACATAAAGTAAATCTAAATCCAGTTCTTCTATGGCGGTCTTTACCAGTTCAATATGTCCTTGATGGACAGGATCAAAAGTTCCGCCGAATACTCCGATTTTCATAGAATCACTCTCTTATTTCAGTTCAATTTTCACATTTTTTGGATTGGAAGAACGGCGATAAATCACCACTTTGGAGCCAACGGCAGAAACGGCTTCGCAACCTAATTCTTCACATAACTCTGCCATTGCTTCTTTGGTGGTGTAAAAGGAATTTTTCAGCACGGAAACTTTAATGAGCTCTTTTGCTTCCAAAGCTTCTTCCATCTGCGCTAAAAATTCTGCGGTAATTCCGTTTTTGCCAATCTGATAAAGTGCAGGCAAATCATTTGCCAAACTTCTTAATTGTGCTCGTTGTTTGGTTGTAATCATATTGTTTGATTCCTTCTTCTAATATCGTTTTGATATGGTTTAAATATGTAATATCGTCTTTGGTAAATTCTGTTTGCAAGAACAAATCTTCCCGCTTGGCTAAGGTTGCCATCAGGCTTTGTTCCCTGCGGTATTTCTGAATGTTTTTATGGTGACCTGATAATAACACGTCAGGCACTTTGCCATACTTGGTTTCGGCAGGACGAGTATATTGGGGATATTCCAACAGTTCGCCCTGATGGGTTTCCATGAGAGAAGAATCATCTTCTGCAAGCACGCCGGGAACCAATCTTAAAATCGCGTCAGACATCACCGCTGCCGCCAGTTCTCCGCCGGTTAACACAAAATCGCCTAGAGATAATTCCAAGTCACAGATGGTTTCATTGACCCGCTCGTCAATGCCCTCATAGTGACCGCAAATAATGCAAATATTCTCTTTTTTCGCCAGTTCATTTGCCACCTTTTGGGTAAAAGGAATCCCTTTGGGAGACATCATAATGCAGAATGGCTTTTCTTCGCCCTCTTTGGTTAAGCTGTCATAAGCACGGATAATGGGCTCGTGCTTAAAAAGCATCCCCAAATCTCCGCCAAAAGGATAATCGTCCACGCGGTTATGCTTGTCTTCCGA
>JAFYVF010000124.1 GCA_017549265.1 Clostridia bacterium | reverse complement strand
CTATTATATATGGATATACGTATAGCAATTTTATCCTAATGTTATAGTATCATATGTCAATTTATTTGTCAATAAAAACAAAGGACATTTTTATCCTTTTTTTGTCCCGATGTTCTGTTTTGGTATTTTGCGTTTTTGAAGGAAACATCATAAAAAATGGCAGAGAATGCGTGATTCTCTGCCATTTTTTATCAATTTAATTGGAATCTAATCGAATATTTTTAGGATTAGAATACGGGTTTTAAGCCGTCAAAGCTATCCCAGATAAATACTTTAATCTGGTCGCCTGCTTCAGGGATATAGTCATATAAAGCAGCTTCAACAGGCACATAAGTACCAACAGCTTCTTCATAATCTAAGTATCCTTCGCCCATCATGTACAGCTGACCGTTTTCCATGTAAACAGCCACCAATACGGTAGTGCCGATTTCATTCCAGTCACCCACCTGAACGGTGTAAACTAAGTTACCGGAACCGTCATCAGATGCAGAAATCATGTTTTTAGCGAAGTCGTATGCAGTTTTTACGTCTTCGTAAGTTTCATATGCACCGGTTTCCAGCATAGCGCAGTTTAATAATGCGTTGTATGCATATTCAGGATAGATGAAGTCGGTTTCGGGAGTAACAGTGATGTCAGAAGTTAATACATCTTCGAATTCTTTCAGAGCTGCTGCGATGTCTTCAGTAGTTTCTGCAGACTGCATAGCTGCTAAGAACATATCCTGACGGGTTAAGGTAGTGAATTCAAAGCTGTGTACGTGAGTCATCAAGATACCTTCAGAACCTGCGTCGCCGTTTTCGGTCAGTTCGAAGGTCATAGTGTAATCACCAGCCGGTAAGAATACTTTATCGGGAGTGATGGTTACGCTTGCAGCTTCGTTTTCATTACCGAAGTAAGGCAGTTCGCCGTCTACCATTACGTAATCTTGAGCACCGTCATTTAAGGTAACTTTAACGGTGGGAGTCAGCGGAACAGTACCGGTCATAATGATACCGTAGTAATCATCTGCAGGGATGGTTACATTGTAAGTGTAAGTTAAGGTGTTTGCAGAAGAATCTGCAGTGTCTGCTACGTGGATACCCATGTAGTAGTTTCTTACGGTGTATTCGGGAACCTGAGTTAAATCTTCAGGTGCGCCAACGTAATCCCAAGCCTGGATGAATGCGCTGGGTAAGATTTCAGAAGTGTCTTCAACATATGTTAAAGTAACGCCTTTTAAGAATACCCAACCAGGACCGTCACAACGAACCCAAACAGAGTTTACACCTTCTTTTAAGGTGATGTATCCGCCAACCGCTTCTTTATAGAATTCAGCGCCTGCGTCATATTTAGTGGTTCCTTTGGAGTCGATAGTTTCTACAGAAACAACAACGCCGTTATCACCGGTAACATAAGCCATCGTGGTGATCTGATAGGTACCTGCCACTTTTGCAGTTACTTCAAATCTCTGCCATTCGCCGTTCAGTAACTGAGTACCGTGGCCGGAACCGATGGGAGGAGTAGTAGTGCTGTAGAAATAGTAATCGAAGTTCATACCACCTTCAGTTAAGGTATCGGTATAAGGATCGATAGTGATCGGTCTGGGAGGAGTTAATCTACAATCATCAATGGTGATGGTTGCAGCTTCTTCTTCGGTCAACAGAACGAATGCTAAATCCCACAGTTCGTGATGGGTAGAACCTGCGGTTACTTCCACACGGTTGATGCCTTCTTTTAAGTATACATACTGATATGCGCCGTTAGCATCGGTGCTCATCCCGATGGGAGAAGGAGCGTTGGTTGCCAACAGTTCTGCACGGTAACCGTCATCACCGTCAGTATCGATGGTGATTAAAGGATAATGATCGCCGGTGGTTCCACCAACGGTACCGCCGATTTTAGCGGTAACTCTGTAGATACCGGGGAATAAAACGTTTACATCGTATGCTACTTTGGAACCACCACCCTGAACGATGGCAGCACCTTCAGAATCATAAGGATACTGATACCAGTAGCCGGTTCCTGCGTCAGCCATATCTTTGTAGGGATTGATATGAATGTCGTAAGCTTCTTCGGGAGTGAAGGTGCTGTTTAATCTCTGAGATTCGTATTCTTCAGAATTGGTTAACTGATAGAAGGTTGCACCGGTAAATTCGGTACCTGCGCTACCGGTTGCGGTAACAACATTATCGCCTTCTTCTAAGTAAATGTACTGAACAGGAGCACCGGTGGAAGTAAAGTCTACATAGTCACCGGTTGCGGTTTCTAAGTGTAAGTTACCCAAGTAGTCTGCTGTTACCAGATACATACCTGCTTCGGGAGCAGTAACAGTGTAGTTTACCCAAACTTCATCGGATAAGCTCATACCATTTTCGGTGTAAGGAGGATAGTATTCTACTGCAATATCAGTTCCATTGATATAAGAAGTAACACCATAGGTCCAGGGATTTACTGTTTTATCCCAATCGGGCCAACCTGCATAGGTACCCTGCCATCCTTCAGGAGCGGTGCCTTCAGGATTGTCCACAGTACCAACGTGCTGGAAGTAATCTTCGGTGTTTACCAGAGGAATAATGTCAAATTCATACAGCAGAACGCCGCCGGGACCTGCATTGTATAAAGTCACCACGTTAGTGCCTTCCTGCAAGTAAATGAAGTCGTCACAATTGGTGTTGTAACCCCATTCTTTACCCCAGGAGCCAAGGCTCGGAAGATTATGCTGAGTGTAGTAATCCACACCGTCTACGGTATTGATTACCTGCAGTGCTGCAGCAGCAAAGCTCTTCTGACCATAACGGATAGAATGAACATAAGTTCCTTCGTAAGGAATGTTATTCAAGGTAAGCGTTGCATAAGAACCGGAAGGCAGGAAAATCGCATCTGCATAACCTTTGTTGATTACAGAACCGGTTTCGTCGGGATAACCCCAGTCGATACCCAGTAATTCCATACCTTCATCGGAAGACATGTTGGGAGCGAATGCATCGATGTAGAGAGCTTCTGCATCGTAGTTGTAATCGGGATGGTTTTCAACCACACCGTCCCAACCTTCGGGGAAGTAACCATAGTCAACAGCTTCGTATTCGCCATTGTATACTTTTAAGCTTGCCAGTTTCAGGTCGGTGCCCCACAGTGCATGGTCTTTTAATTCGCCAACACTGTGTAATTTAATGTTGTTGATAGAAACGGTACCTTCACCGATATTTTCTAAGGTAATAACGTTGGAACCGTTTCTTACATACAGCATTTCTAAGTCGGTCTGAGCTGCATCTGCCCAAGCCATATGGTTGGTGGAACCAGCGCCTCTGTAAATATCTGCATAGAAACCGGTATCAGCAATTACACGGATGGTGGTTGCATCTGCACCGGCAAAGCTCATGTAGGGATATACCAGACCTGCTTTGCCCTGGAAGGGAGTGTAAGCAAAGGTATATTTTGCACCGGGCGCCAGTTCATAACCTAAGTTGGTGTAGATAGCATCTTCCTGACCGGAGATGATTGCAGCGCCGGTATCTTCGATTTCTGCAATGTAATCTAAACCGTTGTTTTCTAAAGCGGTAATGGTTACGGTTGCAGAAGCATCGGTAGTAGCAATTTCGTTTTTGCCTCTTACTAAGTAGATGTAACCGGTTTCGCCAGCTGCTAAATCAACTTTAGAACCGGTTTCGTTTTCGATGATTACAGCTTTGTCAGCGGTAACTTCGTAAACACCTGCTGTGTCTGCTCTGTAGTTGAAAGAATCAACATAGTCAACAGAGGGAGTAGCTTCGGGAGTGGGAGTGGGTTCTGCAGTCGGTTCGGGAGTGGGCTCGGGAGTCGGTTCCGGAGTCGGTTCGGGATTTAAGTCAGCATAAGTCATCACATCCAACTGATCTACGGTAATATCGGATCTGTATTCACCACAGCTGTGAATGTTGATGTTAGCGATCATACCGGTGTTCTGACCGATGTTGGTAATGGTGATTTCCTGTTCGCAATCTCTTACGTATAACAGAGATACTAAGCTTCTGTCAGCATTCTGCCATGCTAAGGTACTTGCATAACCAGCGGGTTTGTAAACGATGGTTTTGAAGCCGGTGTCGGTGGTTACTAACCAGTTATTTTCTACGGTGTCAGCAAAATAGATGTATGCATACACGATACCGTTTTTCCCTGCAGAGGGAGTGTAGGTAAAGGTGTAGGATTCACCAGGAGCTACAGTTTTGTAGATACCAGACTGAACTGCATCTTCCTGACCGAAAATAACGGGAGAATTAGGAATGTTTACCTGATTCAGATAATCCATACCGTTATCATCTAAATCAGTAATGGTCAATGTAGCACCGTTAGTGATGTCTACATTGTTTGCACCTTTTACAAGGTACATATAACCGGTTTCGCCAGCCGCTAATTCGGTAACGGAACCGATTTCGGTGGTAATGGTGGTCGCTTTGTCAGCGGTAACCGCATACACACCTGCGTAAGGAGCATCGTTGTAATCAACGGTAGCGCCTTCTGCACTTACAAAAACAGCCTGGGTCAGCACGCAGCTAAAGAGCATAACGATTGCCAAACTGAAACTTAACAGTTTTTTTAATTTCATGTTGCCATCTCCTTTTGATGTATATTTTATTTTTTTTTACAAATAGAATTTTTTGGGAGATTTGTATAAAAAGATACACTCCACCCCTATTGTCATTGTAACATTTATGTAACATTCTGTCAACTTACTATTTAGGACATATTCAATAATAAAAAGTCCCACACATATATTATATTGTATAATATATACCAAATCCGAATCAACCTGATGCTCTTGTTTGTGATATGGTACACACATTTTATTTTCTACTCCGGATTTGTTTTTGCAAAAATCAACTTATTTTTCTTGTTTTTTTCAAAAAAGGTATTGACAAATGAATTTGAAAGTAGTATAATTCACTCAAATTTGAATATCACAAAAAACGACTGTGACGAGGACGGTCGGATTTCTGAACCTTGAGAGAGTTGCCGGTTGGTGCGAGGCAACGGGGATGTTTTCCAATGACCCATCACCTCTGAGTCGAAGGACCGAAAGTTTTTATTTTTGATTACGAGTAGACTCCTTCCGTATTGCTGCGTTAAGGCAAAGGGCTTGTTAGAGTCCGGTGAGTGACGGAATGTTAGAAGATTCCGTAATTTGAGTGGTACCGCGGGTTGTTGCAACTCGTCTCAAAGGCTTTCTTTTGAGACGAGTTTTTTTGTTTTATTCAAATCTCTTTTTAAAAATTCAATCAGAATCGAGAGGAGACAGAACAATGGATTACAATTTGAAAGAAGTGGCAGGCAGAATCAAAGACCTGCGCGAAGCAAAAGGATACACCCCGGAAGAATTAGCAAAACTGACCGGCGTATCCAAAGAAGATTATTTGCTCTTAGAACAGGGCGAAACCGATTTTTCTTTTACCTTTATTTACAAATGTGCCAAAGCCTGCGGTGTTGAAGTGGTTGATCTTTTGGAAGGCACTTCCACTACCCTCACCTCCTTTGCCATCACCAGAAAAGGCGAAGGATTAAAAATTATCAAAAAACAGGGCGTGGTTTATAATAACTTAGCACCCAAATTCAAAGAAAAATTAGCAGAACCCTTCTTAGTAAAATTCCCCTACCTTGCGGAAGAACAAAATGCTCCCATCAAATTAAATTCCCACAACGGTCAGGAATTTGACGTGATCGTGAAAGGTTCTTTAAAAGTGCAGGTTGGTAACCACGTTGACGTGCTCAACGAAGGTGACTCTATCTTCTATAACAGTATCATTCCTCACGGTATGATTGCTGTTTCCGAAGGCGGTTGTGAATTCCACGCTGTGGTGTTAAATCCTCAGGACGGACACTTTTCGGAAGAATATCCCGAAGCACCTTTTATCGCTGCAAAAGCAGCAAAAGCAAAAGAAGCGGCGAAAAAAACCGTTGCGGATGATTTCATTGAATCTACCTACGACGAAAATGGTGTATTTAACGGCATCTCTTTTAAAAATGATGACAAATTCAACTTTGCATTTGACTGTGTGGATGCCATTGCCAAAAAAGATCCCGACAAACTGGCAATGATGTGGGTGGCAAACGACAAAACCGACAGAAATTTCACCTTCTCCGATATGAAAAAGTATTCTGCAAAAACTGCAAACTACTTTGAATCGTTAGGCATCAAAAAAGGCGACACCGTTATGCTGGTGTTAAAACGTCACTACCAGTTTTGGTTTAGTATGTTAGCTCTTCATAAAATCGGTGCAATCGCAATTCCTGCAACCAATCAGCTGGTAGAACACGATTTCACCTACCGCTACAAGGCAGCAAAAGTGAAAGCTATTGTTTGTACAGCAGACGGTGATGTGTCTTACGAAGCAGAAAAAGCAGCGGCAGAATTTCCCGGAATGCTGAAAATTATGGTGGGCGGAACCCGCGACGGCTGGCACGATTTCAACGTGGAAATGGAACGTTTCAGCACCCATTATTTCAGAACAGAAGATACTCCCTGCGGTAATGACCCGATGTTGATGTTATTCACTTCCGGTACCACAGGATATCCCAGAATTGCAACTCATTCGTATAAATATGCATTGGGACACTACCCCACTGCAAAACATTGGCATAATGTCAACCCCAACGGATTACACTTTACCATTTCCGACACCGGTTGGGGAAAAGCTCTGTGGGGTAAATTATACGGTCAGTGGTTATGTGAAGCAGGTGTATTCACTTATGATTTCGACCGTTTCCATTCCGAAGATATTTTACCCTTATTCAAAAAATACAACATTACCACCTTCTGCGCTCCACCGACCATGTATCGTTTCTTCATCAAAGAAGATTTGTCTAAATATGACTTATCTTCCATTGAATATGCAACTACTGCCGGCGAAGCATTGAATCCCGAAGTATTCAACCAGTTCAAAAAAGCAACCGGCTTAACCATTATGGAAGGATTCGGGCAGACCGAAACCACCTTATCCATTGCAAACTTTGTAGGTTCCACTCCTAAAATCGGTTCTATGGGACGTCCCAGCCCCTTGTATGACGTGGTTCTCTTAGACGGAGAAGGAAAAGAATGTCCCATTGGGGATACGGGCGAAATCTGTATCCGCACCAAAGAAAATGTTCCTTGTGGATTGTTTACCGGCTACTATTTAGACGAAGAAAAAACAAAAGATGTTTGGTACGACGGCTACTATCACACCGGCGACCAGGCTACGATGGACGAAGACGGTTATCTCTGGTATGTGGGCAGAATTGACGACGTTATCAAATCTTCCGGTTACAGAATCGGACCTTTCGAAATCGAAAGCGTTATTATGGAACTCCCCTACGTGCTGGAATGTGCCATCACTGCGGTTCCCGATGAGGTAAGAGGCCAGATTGTAAAAGCAACTATTGTATTGGTAAAAGGCACTGAAGGAACCGATGCCCTCAAAAAAGAAATCCAGGAATACGTTAAAACTCATACCGCACCTTACAAATACCCCAGAATCGTTGATTTTGTGGATGAATTACCCAAAACAATCAGCGGTAAAGTACGTCGTGTAGAAATCCGTAATAAAGACCTGGAAAAGAACAAATAATTATCTTACGGCAACAAAAAATCCTCCGAATATTCGGAGGATTTTTTACTTTTGTGACAAGAATTGACATTTTTTGCAAATTGTGATAAACTGAACTTATCTTTTTGAGAAAGGATTGCAATAAAATGAAACGTTATGCAATATATGGCGCAGGCAGTTTAGGAACAGTCTTAGGTGCCTACATTACCAAAAACGGCGGAAAAATTGATTTAATTAACCGTAACAAAGCTCACATTGAAGCACTAAAAAATAATGGTGCCATCATCAACGGAACTGTTGACATGAAGGCATCCGTTTCTGCCCTTACCCCGGATGAAATGACCGGAAAATACGATGTTATTTTACTGTTAACCAAACAACTTTATAACCGTGAAGTTGTTACTTTTTTAAAAAATTATCTGGCGGAAGACGGTGTTTTGGTTACCCTGCAAAACGGTCTCCCCGAACCTGAAATTGCAGAAATCATTGGTTCTAATCGCACTATGGGATGTGTGGTGGAATGGGGTGCTACACTATCAGAACCCGGTGTTTGCACCTTAACCAGCGAGCCGGAAAGTCTGTCTTTCCATATGGGAGGCATGGAGGGTATTTCCCGGGAAATGATGATGGAGGTAAAAGAACTTTTGGAGCTGATGTGCCCCGTTCATATTGAAGAAAATCTGATGGGTGCCAGATGGTCTAAGTTGTTAATCAATGCCACCTTTTCAGGTCTCGGTACCGTTATGGGCGGTTTGTTTGGTGATGTTTCCGAAGGAAAAGAAGCCAAAAAAATTGCTGTAAGATGTATGAAAGAATGTATTGATGTGGGACATGCCGCAGGGGTAACCTTTGCTCCCGTGCAGGGAAAAAATATTGTATCTCTGTTTTACTATAAAGGTGCCCTAAAACGGGCATTTGCTACTCTACTTCTCCCCCTTGCTATGAAAAAACACAGAAACATTGAACCTTCCATGTTGCAGGATTTGAAAAAGAACAAGCCATGCGAGGTGGACGCTATCAACGGAGTGATTTGCCAATGGGGGAAAAAATACGGTGTTCCCACTCCTATCAATGATAAAATCGTGGAAATTATCAAAAAAGCAGAACAGCAAACCCTGACACCTACCAAAGAAAACATCAAATTATTTTAACCACCGTCGAATAAAACACTTTTACACTTTTGTGGAGGATTATACTTCGATCGTTGTTGTTAAATATTTTTTTACAAACAATGCTACGAAAGGCGCATGTAAAAGCATGCGTCTTTTTTAGTGTTTTTTCACCTTTTTACGAATCGTGTTTTTATAAATCTCGCCAATATTTTCAAGAAAAATCTTGCATTTTGTATCTTGGTATGATATAATGCTTCCATATAGAATTTAGAAAGGATTTTCCGTCTATGAAACAATTTTTCAAAAAAATTCTATCCTTATCTTTAATCCTATGCCTGCTGATATCATCGCAGGCTGTTTTTGCAACCAAAAAAACTACAGAAACAGAATCAGAACAGAGCGAAGAAGAAGTTCCCTTATACGAAAAACTCGGTTATCAGGAAGATTTTGAGTATAATGACGTTATGATTGGGCATATACTGAAATCAACCGTTGTTTATATTCTTCAGGAAACCTACTATACAATTTCCTATCTCCCCTATGAAGTACACGAAGAAAATCTGATTGCTTTTATAGATGCCTGCAAGGAAGCAACAACAGCAGAAGAAACTGAGGCATCTGATGAGGTCCCTAACGAAATCACACCCGAACAAATGGCTGCTTACATTATAGAAAATCATCAGGACTTTTTCCGCTACGGTGAGGAAGAAACGATTGAACAATATGTTGGCGGCCAGGGCAGTGGTGTTGTTTTGGGAGATAACGGCTACATTGCCACCAATGCTCATGTGGTGTTGGCTCCTTCCGAAGAAGATTTGGAAACCTACAGTTACTACGACTTAACTGAGCTTTGGGACTATGAGCTGGTTAAAATGTCCAACACTTTTGCCCGCTACGGCATTCCCCTTGAAGCCTACGACTTAGAAGATGTTTTCTTTTATGATAACTATGAATACTATAATTTCTACGACAGAACCGTCAAAGTTGATCTCACAGAAACAACCGTAACAGTTTACACTCCCACTTCCGATGGATTAACCGATTTAGAAGTTGCCGAAAGCTATGAAGCAGAAGTATTGGAATGCGGTGTTTCCGTAGATAATATTAACAGTAGCGAAGGTTTAACCAAAGATATAGCCATCTTAAAAATTGATGAAGAAAATATGGTTGGGCTTTGTTTATCAACCACCTATCCCGAAGTACTAAGCGACATTTACTCTGGCGGTTTTCCCGCTGCTGCAAAAGAAGTGTTTGAAGAAGATGTTTACAAATCCACATTAAGCGTGAGCAACAGTCCCGGAAAAGTGTCCAGACATATTACGATTAAAGGAACAGATTACAAAGCAATGGAAATCACCTCCACCATTTCCTGGGGCAGCAGTGGCGGTCCTTCTGTGGATGCACATGCACAGATTGAGGGCTTAAATACCTACGGCAACTCTGACGACCAGCGATTTGCTTATATGGTACCTGCAGAAGCTGTCATTGATATGGTTGACGGTTATGATATTGAACAGGACGAAATTTCCAAAACCTTTTTAACAGGGATCCAAATGCTCCAGCAGGGCTACGGAAAAGCTGCAAAAGACTGTTTTCACGAAGTGCAACTTGCCAGAAGGTCTGTCCCCTATCTGGATGAAATGGTAGCATTGGCAGAAGCGGCACCGCAGGAAACACCTTTAAAAGAAGCAGAACCGGAAGAAGTGGCGGAAGAAACACCTGCAACAAATTGGCTACTTATCAACATCCTGGTGATTGCAGGTATTGTCGTTCTGGTTGCAGCAATTGTTGTTGTAATCATCATTGCAAAAAAGAAAAAGAAAAAAGCAACCGCAGTATTGGCAGCTCCGAATTGGGTAGAAACCTACGATGATCCCAATGTAATGCCTGGGTATACCGGTACAGCAAATACGGCAAATACAGTTAACACACAGTATTATCCCCAAGAAACTCCTGTTGCTCCCAACGCAACTGCAAACAACTATCAGGAGACCACCTCAGATCCGTTTTTCTCCCGCGGATCAGATTTAGACCTTTAAAAAGCAAACCGACGTTGTTTTAATGCGTCTGTACTTTCTAAAATCGGAGGAATTCTATGAAAAAATTATGTGCCATATTGATGGTACTAACATTGACAGTATCGCTCCTAACCGGTTGCGATAACGTACCGGATCTCTTTTCTGACGAAAATGGCGAAGAAAAGGCTACCGAAGTGGTAACTGGTTTTTGTGATGCGATATATGCTTTGGAATTAAAAACAGCTGCCGGATATACTGCAGATCCTAAAGCGACTATGGAGCTGTTCCCTTTTAATTCTTCCAAAGATCTGGACGAAAATTTGCCCGAAATTCTATCCCAGGTTTTGCCGGAGGAGTTCAAATCCTATGCAGATGCTATTACACCAATGGTAGAACCTGCCATTACGTATGTTCAGGAAAAAAGCAGTTATGAGCTATTGTCTGTAGAAAAAGACGGAAACAACTATTTAGCTACCGTGGAAGTGACAATCCCATCTTTGGAAGGTCTGGACGTTGGTTCACTATTGCAAAATAAAACAATCCAGTCAATTACACTCAATTTAGCTTTAAGCGGACAAATCAACTTGTCAATGTCACAGGATCAGATGATTGTTGCTATGCTGCCACATCTGGCAAATGATTTACCCAAAATTTTAAATGAACTAAATCTCCCCACACAAACAAAAACAATCACGTTTACTGTAGTGAAAGTAAATTCCAGTTGGCGTATTGATTTGGAAAAAACCACAATAGCTGACGGTGAAGCATCTTGATTCCCAAATCAAGATGAAAAATTGAATAAAGCTCATAAAAAAGGAACTGTCATGAGATGACAGTTCCTTTTTTGTTGCTATAGGTATCAAAAAAGAAGGCTCATAGGTATGAGCCTTCTTTTTGTAATGTTTAATCAACAGGAGTAAAACAGAATTCTGTCACCGTTGCAGAAGGATAAAAAGGAGTCCCGTTGATATAAGTCAAAATCAAATTTTCGCCATCTTTTTTCCAGTAATAAATACCGTCCACATCTGTGTGAAGGCCAGAAATACCGGGTTTTTTGGAATCTTTAGCTTCTCCGCCAAGCTCCAAACGTAATCTTTGGTCAGACAATATTAACCAGTTTCCGGTGTAAGAACCTGTGACAGTTTCCGAAGCAAAAGAAAGCTCAACACAGCTGTCCGAAGAAGCTGACAAATTCAACTGATAAGTTTCTCCATTCAATTCCGTAACAGTGGCTGTCCAATTTCCACAAAAATCCCATTGAACAGAGGAATCTAAACCGTTGAACTGAGGCATCAGCTCATAAGGGGTAAATTCAAAAACCAGTTGTCTGGAATTTTCCATCATACCGTTCTCCAAAGAAAGAGATGGGATATAGGAAACGTAAGAATCGTCTTTATGTGCAACAACCATCAGATTCGCCATAATATCACTGATATTTCCTCGAATCAGAATGGGTTGACCATCAGTACAGGACAAAAGTTCGTCTTTTTGTTCCAACGTATAAGTCTCTTCATTCAACACCGTATTATAAATACTTATCGTAACATCGGAGTCCGCCGGAACCACACAGTACAATTCCGAACCTTCACTTTCTACAAAATGACTTTCATCAATTTCTCCGATAAAGGGATATACTTTAATATATTCCTGGGAATTGATATACCTTTGCACCACATCAAAATCACCGTCGGTATTACCTAAGTATGCAACACCAATTAATTTTTCAGAGGTTTGAACCTGTTCCCTAATATGCGTAAGAGAGGGATTCTCCTCAGCCGGACTATTTTGTGCACCACAGGCAGTCAACAATAATAAGCTCAACAAGATGCAAAACAGTTTTTTGATACTTTTCATCGAAAAGTCCTCCTTTTTTCTTGTTCGCAAGATATTATATCACAAATGTTATCATTTGTAAAGTCTTTGTTTTTGTTATCGGACCATTATTCCCTTTCCTCTTCAAACGATGCGGGACGGGTACTTTCACGAAACTGCCTTGGTGTCATATTTTTATGTTTCTTGAATTTTGAGATGAAGTAACTGGAGGTGGAAAAGCCACAAGTATATGCGATTTCCGTGATGCTTTTATCGGTGGAAAGCAACAGCTTTTCCGCTTCCCGAAATCTTAACATATTGATATACTCACTAAAGGATTTTCCCATTGTTTTTTTGAAGATATAAGAAAAATAATGATAACTTACGTTGCAGTATTTCGCCACTTCTTCCTCTGTTACTGTGTCAAAATTATTATCCATATATAACACAGCAGTTTTCACAATATCAGGAATCACGGCCTCGCTCGAGTATGTATTGCTTTGGTGCCAATAACGGAAAATGGCAGTAAAAATTTTTAAAATATTAGCACGGATGACCAGTTCAAAAGCAGG
>JAFYVF010000123.1 GCA_017549265.1 Clostridia bacterium | reverse complement strand
CAATTGAGCAAACATTAAATATTCTTTCCACAATTTTACTTCAATTGCAGTTTTTTCTTTTATTCTAGAAAACTCTGTTAAATATTTTTTTAATCCTGCAAGATTTATTGCTTCGTGTTTTAAATCGTCTGCAACTACCGCTAAAATATCACGGAGTTCGAAATACAGAGTTTCCATTTCCTTGGTTTTGGAATACAAGGTGATGCAAAGTTTCTTTCTTTCGTTGCAAAGACCGTCATCTTTTAACCCTTCCACCACTCTGCCGATTTCAAACACTTTAAAATCGGGAGCATAAGCGGTGTTGGATTTCACCTGACAAAGCTGAGTGGGAACAATGGATTTACGGATGGTTTTGATGTTGGGGTTTACAGAGCTTACCAAGTTGATATTGTCTTCCACTTCTAAGCCCAGTGCTTTATATTCATCATAATATGCCCACACATAAGAATGAAGTTCGTGCATGGAATAACGTTTCACCAGAATATCTTTGATTCTGTCTTCGTCGCTCTTTTCCTGTGCTGCTCTTACGGGATACAAGGGCACTGCAGCGGTGTTGATATCAAAGTTATCATAACCGTAGATACGGGTGATTTCTTCGATGATGTCCGCTTTCATAGTGACGTCTTTGGTTGCACGCCAGGACGGAACAGTCACATTGAAAGTATCGCCGTTTACGGTTACGCCAAAGCCCAAAGCTTTTAATGTTTTTTCGATGGTAGCGTTATCAATATTAATACCGGTGTATTTATCTACAAATGCTTTTTCAAAGCTTAAGTTGATGGTGTCATAATGATAGGGATATTCATCAGTTAAGGAAGAAGTCACGGTTGCAGAAGGATCAATTTCAGTTAAAAGTTTTACGAAACGAGCGATTGCAACGGTAGTCATTTCGGGGTCCAAACATTTTTCGTAACGCATGGAAGCATCGGTACGGTGCGCCAGACGAACGGTGGATTTACGGATGGAGGTTGCATCAAAGGTTGCAGATTCCAGGGTTAAAGTGGAAGTAGATTCCACGATTTCAGAATCCAAGCCACCCATAATCCCTGCGATTGCCACGGGAGTGTTATCATTACAAATCATTAAGGTATCTTCGTCGATATCTCTTTCCACGCCATCCAAGGTCTGGAATTTAAAGGGTTTGTCAAACCGTTTGATACGGATTTTTTCTACTTTACGAGAGTCAAACGCGTGCATTGGCTGACCCATTTCCAACATTAAATAGTTGGTTAAGTCCGCTAAGAAGTTAAGGCCTCTCATTCCGCAGTAGAACAAACGGATTCTCATATTCATGGGGCTTACGTGTTTGGTGATGTTGCCAAATTGTAAGCAGGAATATCTCTGGCATAAAGGATCTTCAATTTTTAAATCCACTTTGGGCAGATTGCTGTATGCTGCCAAATCCGCTACGGGCAGAGGTTTTAATTCTCTGCCTGCAATTGCCGCAAATTCACGGGCAATCCCGTAGTGACCCCAAAGGTCGGGACGATTGGTTAAGGATTTGTTATCCACTTCAAAGATAATATCATCAATCTGATACAGTTCTTTTAAATCGGTACCTAATGCCACATCTTCGGTAATATCCATAATGCCTGCATTTTCGTCGCTTAAGCCCAGTTCTTTTTCAGAGCAGCACATACCGTTGGAGGTGTAGCCTGCAAGTTTTCTGGGGGTGATAGTGATATCGCCAATCTGTGCACCCAGTTTTGCGAATGCAGTTTTCATACCAACTCTTACATTGGGAGCACCACAAACAACATCAACCAGCTCAGCCTCACCGATATCCACTTTTAAAAGATGCAGTTTCTTGGATTCGGGATGGTCTTCCACGGATTTAATTTCCGCAACCACAATCCCGGAAAGGTCGGAGCCTTTCTGATAGATATCATTTTCCACTTCGGCAGTGGATAAAGAAAATTTTGCAATTAAGTCTAATTTATCCAGTCCGGACAAATCAACAAAGTCCGAAATCCAGTTCATTGATAAAATCATTTCTTCGCTCCCCTTTCTTATTTATCGTCAGTAAACTGAGACAGTGCTTTTAAGCTACCACTGTTTAAGTCACGAATGTCTTTTACGCCGTATTTCATCATTGCAAGACGGGTTAAGCCCAAACCGAATGCAAAACCGGTGTATTCTTCGGGGTCAATTCCGCCTGCTTTTAACACTTCGGGATGAATCATACCGCAGGGGCATAATTCCAACCATCCGCTGTGTTTACAAGAGGGGCATCCTTCCCCACCGCAAATCAGACAGCTGATATCCAGTTCAAAACCGGGTTCCACAAAGGGGAAGAAACCGGGACGCAGACGAACCTTGATATCTTTCTGAAACACTTCGGAAAGCATTGTTTTCATAAAGAAAATCAAGTTGGAGATAGAAATGTTTTTATCCACCATTACCCCTTCCATCTGGAAGAAGGTATTTTCGTGACAAGCGTCGGTTGCTTCGTTTCTGAAACATCTGCCGGGGAAAATTGCTTTGATGGGTTTCCCTTCGTTAATCAAAGCATCTTTGTATTTTTTGTAGATTGCATTCTGTGCCGCAGAGGTATGGGATTTCAGCAACTGACCGTTGTCTAAATAGTAGGTATCCTGCATATCTCTTGCGGGATGGTTTTTGGGAATGTTCAATGCTTCAAAGCATTCGTAGTCGGTTACGATTTCGCTATAGTCTTCAATTGCAAAGCCCATAGAACGAAACACTTCTTCACACTGACGCTGAACCAGCGTAATAGGATGATAAGAACCTCTGTCCAACACAGGAGGCATAGATAAATCAAATAAAGGCATACGGCTGTTTTCCAGCTCAATTTCCTTTTGTTTTAATTCTTCTCTTTTTTGGGTAATGGCATCGTTCACTTCATTTTTTAATACGTTAACTGCCTGACCGAATGCTTTCTTTTCTTCAGGAGTTAAGGATTTCATTTCCTGCATCAGTTCAGTAATGAATCCCTTTTTGCCTAAGTATTCCACACGGATTTTTTCCAGCTCTTCCATATTGGTAACACTATTTAATGCCACAGAAAAGCTTTCTTTTAATGCTACGGTATCTGCCATAATTTTTTCAATCCTTTCTATTTTAATAAAAAGTGAATCTTTTACAATTTTTTAGGGGACAAAAGCAATAAAAAAACAGCTCCGTCACCACAAAGGGACGAGCTGCTAACCCGCGGTACCACCCAAATTCAAAGTTTTTAAACAAAAGAAAAACTTTGCACTTTGCTATCTTTTGGCGTGAGATATAACACCCTGCTTATATTCCAAAACAGAACTTTCGCAGAACGCTCCAATGCTGAAATTCATCCTGCATCCTATCCTGGGAACTTCCAGCCAACGATTCCCTTCTCTTTTAAGAATCAGATACAGACTACTGACACATTTTCCTCGCATACTATGATATTATAACAGTTATTTCAAAAAAAGTCAAGTCCCGAAAGACATTTTCTTTTCGGGACTTTTTCCATTAGAGTTTATCCAAAATTGTTTCAATCTCAGAAAAATCAGATACTTCATATGTAACAGGAAGGTTCAATCTGTTTGGCACTTTTTTTGGATTATACCACATTGTGTCCAGACCCACATTTTCTCCGCCTTTCATATCAGAAGAAAGAGAATCCCCGATGATGATGGCTTCTTCCAATGTAAAGTCCGGAATGTGTGGGAATACAGCATCAAAAAATGCTTTTTCGGGTTTTTGGTATCCGATTTCTTCCGAGAGGAAAATTCCATCTGCCAAAGAATCCAGTCCCGAATTTTTCAATCTGGGATACTGCACTCCTGCGGTGCCGTTTGTGACATAATGAATCTGATATCCTTTGGATTTTAAAGAGATGAGAAGTTCCTTTGCACCGTCAATCAAAAAGGCATGTCTGGATAAATCTGAGCGGT
>JAFYVF010000122.1 GCA_017549265.1 Clostridia bacterium | reverse complement strand
CAAGTGCGGAGCCACAGTTGCAGCTTGTGATTTAAAAGGTACTGCCGAAAAAATGAGCGATCTTTTGGATGCAGGAAATATCCATTGCTATGATTGTGATGTTTCCAATGCGCAGTCTGTTTCTGATGCAATGGATAAAATTGCAAGTGAATTGGGGCATATTGATGTTCTGGTAAACAATGCAGGCATCAACGTAGGTCCTGACCAAAGAAAAACCATTGAAAATTTTGACGATCAGTGGTGGCACAATATTCAGAAGGTGGATACCGACGGGGTTTATTATTGCAGCAAACACGCCATCCGCAATATGGGTGAAAATGGCGGCGTGATTTTAAATATCAGCTCCGTGGTTGGTTTGGTACCCTTACGCAATCAATGTTCCTTTGCGGCGGCAAAAGCAGCAGTTTGCAACTTAACCAAAGCAATGGCGATCGAACTGGCTGGTAAAAACATCCGTGTGAACGCCATCGCTCCCGGCACTATTGGCATCGCCGTAACCAATGAGCTTTGGAAAAACGATGATACCATGAAAGCCTTACTTGCACACATTCCCCAGGGCAGACAGGGCACTCCTCAGGATATTGCCAATGCGGTACTGTTCTTCTGTTCTGATTTTGCGTCTTACATCACCGGTGCAGTGCTGCCCGTAGATGGCGGTTGGACTGCAGGCGGCTATGCGAGAAACTTTTAAGGAGGAAAATCATCATGGGTAAACTTGCAACCGATGTTTTGGGAACCTATGTGCCCGAGGGACAAGTTGCTGTGTTCTGGGCAGGGCAGGCAGGTTTTATTTTAAAAACCCCTGAAAATAAATTGATTGCATTGGATTTATATTTATCCGATTGCTGCAGAAGATATTTTGGTTTCAAGCGGATTATGCCGTATCTTCTGGAAGCGCACGAATTGAATTTTGATGTGGTAATCGCGTCTCACTCTCACTATGACCATTTTGATGTGGATTCTATTCCTGCAATGCTTGGGGAAGACACCAAATTTGTGGGTGCCGTGGATACCAAAGCAGAATGTGACAGACTTTTTGTAAAAGATAATACCAACTTCTTAAAATGCGGTGATACAGTTACCGTGGATGGCGTTACCATCAAAGCGGTTCCTTGTGACCACGGAGAACTGGCTCCCGATGCGGTTGGTCTTTGGATTACTGTCGGCGAGAAAACCATCTATTATATGGGGGATACCGCATTCAGAAAAGATTTGTTTTCCAATCCTGATGTTCAGGGGGCAGACCTTTTAATTGCACCCATTAACGGAATGTTTGGCAACCTGAATTCCGAAGAAGCTGCAGATGCGGCAGAACTTTTAAAACCGAAGATGACCGTGCCCTGTCATTTCTGGAATTTTGCAGAACACGGCGGAGACCCCAATTCCTTCCATAAAATTATGACAGACAAAGAATTGAACCATAAATTGCTTCGTATGGGCGAAGGAATTCTCATTTAGTTTGATGTAGGAGAAATAGAATATGAGTATGAAAGTATTAACCGTAATGGAGCCGGGCAGAGCGGAGTTTTTGCAGGAAGAAAAACCGAAAGCGACCGGCAGAATGTTGTTGGTTAAAGTAAAAAGAACCGGTATTTGTGCAACCGACTTTTCCATTTATACCGGTGAAAGCAGCTTTGTAAAAAGCGGACAGATTAAATATCCCGTTCGTTTCGGTCACGAATGGTCCGGCGTTGTGGAAGCGGTTGGGGAAGATGTAAAAGATTTTAAAGTGGGTGACAGAATCGTTTCTGACAGTGGTTTTGCCTGCGGCGAATGTGAAGTTTGCAAACGCGGGGACTATGCCGCTTGCAGAAACGACCGTTCTGTTGGCACAATCAATGCCTGGCCCGGTCCGTTTGCAGAATATATGCTGGTTCCCGAATTTCACGCATATAAGCTCCCCGATAACGTAAGTTACGACGAAGGTGCATTGATAGAACCCACTGCAGTTTCTTTGGATGCATTCACCGATTATGAAATGAAACCTGATACCACTGTTGCCGTAATCGGCGTGGGAGCTATCGGCATGGGAGCTATCTGGCTTGCCAAATATTTCGGTGCCAAAAATGTAATCGCCATCGGTCTTCGTGATTCCAAATTGGAAATTGCGAAGCAAATCGGTGCCGACACCGTGGTAAACAGCAGAGAAGCAGACCCTGTGGAAGCAGTATTGAATGCCACCGGCGGAAAAGGAGCCGACCTGGTCATTGAAACCACCGGCCGTGAATCTGCCTTGGTGCAGGCGTTTAAAATGACCATCCATACCGGAAGAATCTCCATTGTGAGTTTTTATGAAAAAGAAATTACCGTTCCCATGGATGATATCGTTCACAGAAAGATTACCGTAAGAGGTGCGGCAGGGCAGTACCAAAACCCGGGACGTGTGTGCGAAATTATGGCAAAAAATCCTATGAAACTCACACCTATTATTACACATAGATTACCTTTTGAAGAATGTCTTGACGCATTCCAGAATGAAAAAGAATATCACAACACCAAAATTAAAGTAATGGTGGAATTTGAATAAATTTCCATAGAAATAAGGAGGAAACAACCATGAAAAAATTACCCCCTCTCGTTGTGGATGCCAACAAAGTAAAACCTTTATCTTTCGGCGAATCCTATGATTCCAGAATGATTTTAGACCACGAAATCACCGGTCGTGATAATGTGATTCAGATTAATCACGGCACCGTGAAACCCGGTTATGCTCTAGGTGGCGGTGTGCACGAAGAAGACGAAATTTATTATATTTTAAGCGGCAAAGGCAAACTGCAGCTGGATGATGAAATCATTGATGTATATCCCGATCAGGTTATCTTTATTCCTGCAGGATGTTTCCACGCATTGGATAACAGAGAATCCGACGAAGAAATGAAAATTTTAACCTTCTGGCGTGATTACCGCTTCAACGAAGCCTATGAAGAACGCATCAAACAGTGGGGCAAATCCTTTAAAACCATTGATGAAGAATAAAGGAGACTAAGAGTATGAAAGAATATATCGGCGTTGAAATCGGCGGTACCAAACAGCAGGTTGCTTCTTTTGATGAAACGGGAAAAATGCTGAAAATCTTCTCCGAGCGTGTTCCTTTAATCCGTGGCGCAGAAGACATTTTAGACTGGATGAAGGATAAAATTCCGCAGCTCACCACCGAAAACACCGTAAAAATCGGGGTTGGCTTCGGCGGTATTGTTGACACTTCTGACGGTAGCTCTGCTTGTTCTGTGCATGTTCCCGGCTGGGATAAATTTCCCATTAAAAAGTGGTTTGAAGAAACCTTTCATCTACCCACCGTTGTGGTAAATGATACCGTTTGCGGCGGCTATGCGGAAATTGTGCAAGGTGCAGGAAAAGGTGTTGGTTCTTTCTTTTATACCAATATCGGTACCGGTTGCGGCGGCGGAATGTTTAAAAACGGCGTAAATTATGACGGGATCGGCACCGGCGGTGCCTATCACGGTCAGATTTATGTGCCAGACTGGACCAATGCAAACACCCCCATCCGTATGGAAAAAATCTGTTGCGGTCCCTCCATTGAAGCACGACTAAGAACTCCCGGCTATGTTCCTGAAAGCTCTAAGCTTTATGAAATGTGTGGCGGCGATATTTCCAAGTTGACTTGTCGTGAATGGGGTGCCGCTGCCAAAGCAGGAGACGAATTTGCATTGGCAGACATTGATAAATGGGCAAGAACCTATGCCATTGCATTATCCACTTTGATTACCGTGATGGCACCCGAAAAAATTGCCATCGGTGGCGGTGTTGCAAATTTGGGGGATATTGTGCTGGATGCTATCAAAAAACACGTGGCAGACCTTATATTTATTTCTATGGAAGGCAGATACGAAATTGTGCTGTGTGAAACTATGGATATGGCTGTGTTAATCGGTGCGGCAATGTACGCCCGTGACGGATTTCAAACGATTCAGTAAATTATATCATATAAAGGAGATAAAACGATGAAAAAAGTTGAAGAATTATTAAAAAACGGCGTTGACGAAGGATATGCATTATACTGTGACCACACCGTGTTAAGAGCATACACTCCTTCTTCTGTGGTACGTGAATTCTGCCAGGAAGCAGTAAAATACGGTGCAGCAGCAGTTTGTGTAAATCCCGTGCACGTTGCATTGGTTCATTCCTGCTTGGAGGGTACCGGCGTAAAAACCGCCACCGTTATCGGCTTTCCTTTGGGAGCAAACAAAACCTGCGTAAAAGCTTACGAAGCCTCTGAAGCAGTAAAAGACGGTGCAGACGAAGTGGATATGGTGATCAATATCGGTGCATTAAGAGAAGGGGATACCGACTTTGTATACAACGATATCAAAGCCGTTGTGGATGCTGCAGGGGATGCCAAAGTGAAAGTCATTATCGAAACCTGCTACTTAACCGATGAGGAAAAAGTGACTGCGTGTGAACTGTGCATCAAAGCAGGGGCAGACTTTGTGAAAACCTCCACCGGTATGGGTACCGGCGGTGCAACCGAAGCAGATGTTAAACTGCTTGCTAAAACCGCAAACGGCAGAATTTTAGTAAAAGCTTCCGGCGGTGTGGATGACAGAGCAACCGCATACACCATGTTAAATGCAGGGGCAAGCCGTCTGGGCGTAAGTAAAGTTCCTCAGATTGTGGAGGACGACACCTCTATTGTATCCGCATCCAAGAGAAACCAGCCTCCCAAATTTTAATGCAACATAGACCGTGCGTTACGGGGTTACTTTTGTTGAAAAACTGTTTACAGTATGTGGAAGAACAGTAGTATGAACGAATACTTAAAATGGCTCAGTTCAACTGAATCAGTCTATTGGAACCTTGGCATTTATGTGTGGCGGACGTCAGGAAATCTTTGATCAGGTGAAAGACATTTTAAGCAATATGGGTTCCTCTGTAACCTTATGTGGTGAGATCGGTGCAGGTAACACCACCAAACTGGCAAATCAGATTATTGTTGCCGTAAACATTGCTGCTTTGAGCGAAGCATTGGTATTAGGTAAAAAAGCAGGCGTAGAACCTCAGGCAATTTATGCTGCAATTCGTGGCGGACTGGCAGGAAGCACCGTGATGGATGCAAAATTCCCCATGATGAATCAGGGTAACTTCAATCCCGGCTTCAAAATTGCATTACACATTAAGGATTTAAACAACGTTTTAGAAGCAGGACACAGCGTCGGTGCACCTCTTCCGTTAACAAATACCGTAATGGAAATGATGCAGTGGATGAGAGCTACCGGCAAAGATATGCTGGACCACAGTGCCATTGTGCAGTACTATGAATATTTGTCCGGTACCGATGTAAGAGGCTAATCTTTTAGTATCCTATCATTTTTTAAAGAAATATCTTTTGCACTATCGGTAGACACGATAAAAACAGACAATAAAAAAAGACCCCCTATGGTATGATAAAATTACCGTAGGGGGTTTTTTTATGGAACAATCATCATTACAGTTTTTCCGTCATTAAAGATTTTTTGTATTTGAGGGGAGTTACCTCAAATTTCTTCTTAAAAATGGTGATAAAATGGGAGTAGTCATCAAATCCGCTCTCAAAGCAGGCATCTGTTACCGAAGCATTTTGCCTGAGAAGCAGACAGGCATTCTGTAGCTTTTTATCTTCCAGATAGCGTTTTGGCGTCATGGATAAATACTGCTTAAAATGACGTTCCAGTGTGGAAATACTGATGAAAAATTTTTCTGAAATTTCGTTGACACTATGAATGGATGCAAAATTTTTATTGATATAATCCAAAATGTTTTTTAAACTTTTGGGAAGAGAAACATTGGTATTGGAAACTTTATATTTTTCCATACCTTCTTCAATATAGGAGAGAATTTGAAAGAAAATTGCCATTTGAGAAATACGGTTTTCAGGATTGCTTTTCGTCAAATTTTCGCAATGAGTTATAAATTTCTGCTCTTTTTCTTCGGATAAACGGATATGATTGCGATGTCCCGACTTTTTTTCAGTTAAGAATTTAAAAAGCTCGGGATTTTCGTTGACTGAAAACATAATCCAAAAATGCAGATGGTCGCTGTCATCATGATACACACAATGGTGATATTCATAGGGCTTGGTAATGATGATATCTCCTGATTTTACGGAGTAAATATTCTTTTCTATTACAAAGGAAACATTTCCGGTCAGATTAACATAAATTTCACAATATTCGTGAATATGGGGGGCGGTTTTACGTTCGGCATTGGATGCAGTTACATTGATTTTGGAAACATTCACAAAGAACGGATTCAATGATTCCATCATAAAACTGTTATTCATACCGTCATCTCCCTTCGTTTTCTCTCTTTTTGACGATTATATCATATTTTTTGCCTAATAGTCAAGCAAAACATTAAAAAAAATATGATATTATATTATTGAAAAGTTATTGAAAAAAATTGTCATCTATGGTAAAATATAAATGTATTTTGATATTTACATGCAGAAAGGACTTAACATTATGAGTAAAACCAGTAAAAAAATCAGATTCGGTATTATCGGCTGTGGACTGATGGGCAAAGAATTTGCCTCAGCGGCTGCAAGATGGTGTCATTTGGCGGAAGATGTGCCGGCACCTGAAATTGTGGGTGTGTGTGACTTTAGTGATGCAGCAATTAAATGGTTTACCGACAATTTTGACTCTATCAAATATGTGACCTCCGACTATAAAGAACTTTTGAACAAAGAAGATATCGACGCGATCTACTGTGCGCTTCCGCACAATCTGCATGGGCAGGTGTACTCCGATATTATCAGAGCAGGAAAGCACTTTTTAGGTGAAAAACCTTTTGGCATTGATAAAGCTGCCAACGAAGAAATCTTAAAAGCTTTAGACGAAAATCCCGGTGTTATCGTAAGATGTGCCAGCGAATTCCCCTTTTTTCCCGCTTGTCAGGAATTAATTCGTTGGGTAAAAGAAGGCAAATTCGGTAAAATCATCGAAGTGCATGCGGGCTTTAATCACAGCAGTGATATGGATTTAACCAAACCCATCAACTGGAAACGTACCATTGAAATCAACGGCGAATACGGATGTATGGGAGACTTGGGTATTCACACGCAGCACGTTCCGTTTCGTATGGGTTGGATGCCCAAAAACGTGTATGCAGTGCTTTCCAATATCTGTACCGAACGTCCCGACGGTAAGGGCGGAATGGCACCCTGCAAAACCTGGGATAATGCAACTTTGGTTTGTGAAGCCGAAGATAAAAACGGAGACGTGTTCCCCATGTTCTTAGAAACCAAACGTATGTCTCCCGGATCTACTGATGAATGGTTTATCGAAGTGTACGGTCTGGAAGCTTCCGGTAAATTCAACAGTAATGACCCCAACGCCTTCTCATATACTCAGGCAGTGGGCAAGGAGCAGGCGTGGTGCCGTCTGAATGTGGGCTATAAACCTCAGTTCCCGACGATTACCGGCGGAATTTTTGAATTTGGTTTCACCGATTCTATCCTGCAGATGTGGTGCTCCTTTATGAAGGAAGTTTCCGGAGAAAAAGTAGAATTTGGTTGCTTCACTCCTGAAGAAACTCGTCTTTCCCATAAACTGCTGACTGCAGCTTTAGAATCTTACAAAGAGAAAAAGGTTGTAACATTATGAAATACTGGAATTACAAAAATTTAGATTTAAATAAGCTGGGAGATATGTCTCAGGTGGCAGGTCTTCGTCGCTATGAATTTAAGGAAGGCAAGGCAAAAGGTGTGGAAGCAGTTGAAATTCATACCGGCTCCGGTTTGGAGCTGACCGTTTTACCCGGTCGAGGAATGGATATTGCTTGGATTTCTTACCGTGGCATTCCCCTAAGCTATATGTCCAAAACCGGCGTGGTTTCTCCCGCTTATTACGAAAGTAACGGCATGAACTGGTTACATAACTTTTTTGCAGGCGGACTTACCACTTGCGGTCTTCTGAATGTAGGCGGTCCCGAAGACGTGGAGCATCCCGTCATCGGCAAACGCTCCTACGGGTTACACGGCAGAATTTCCAATGCTGCCGCTGAGCAGGTTTCTCTGTTTGAAGATTTTGAAAACGGTGAATATAAAATGAAAGTGTCCGGCGTGGTGAAAGAGGGAATCCTTCACGGAGAATCCCTGACTCTTCGTCGTGAAATTGAAACTGCATTCGGCAAAAGTGAATTCACCATCCGTGACACTGTAACCAACCGTGGTGCCAAAGAGCAGGACATAATGCTCTTATATCACATTAACTTAGGGTATCCCTTGCTGGATGAAGGTGCCAGAGTGGAATGTGATGCCAAAGAAATTATTGGTCAGAGTGAGGAAGCAACCGCAGAACTTTCTGATGCATTCAACATGACCAATCCTATCCAGGATATTGCAGAACGTTGTTATTCTGTAGACTTAAATCCCGATAAAGACGGGAAAGTCAACGTAAAATTAGTTAACGACAAGTTAGGACTTGGCGTTATGCTTACTTATAAAAAAGAACAACTTCCTTTCTTAAACGAATGGAAAATGCTAAACACCAAAGAGTATGTAGTTGGGTTGGAACCTTGTACCGCATTACCTCAAGGCACCCAAAAAGCAAAAGAAACCGGAAGCATCATTACTCTTGCACCCGGTGAAAGCCGCGTGTTTGAAATCACTTATCAGATTTTAGATCAAGGAGAGAACTAAGATGCTCGAAATACTTTCCAGAAAATGCCGTAAAGAAATTTTAGAAATGATTATGGGAGCAGGTAGCGGTCACATTGGCGGCGCTATGTCTTCTATTGATATTTACTTAGCGGTATTAAACGAAATGGGCGATGATGACCGTCTGGTTGTAAGCCACGGTCACACCTCAGCGGCACTCTATGCTGCACTTGGTAACTTCGGTTACTTTGATATTGCGGAAGCCACCGCAAATTTCCGAAGAAATGCTCCGTATGAAGGGCATCCTTCCCTTGCCGTAAACGGCGTGGAATGGTGCAGCGGAAGTTTGGGGCAGGGACTTTCAGTTGGTGCCGGATTTGCCCTTGCAAAGAAACTAAAAAAAGAAGCTGGCAGAGTGTTTGTGGTAATGGGAGACGGAGAACAGCAGAAAGGTCAGCTTCAGGAAGCAAGAGAATTTGCCGTAAAATTTGGTTTAGATAATCTCATTGCCATTGTGGATGACAACAATCAGCAGGCTTGCGGAACCGTTGATGCCACCACCGACCAGAAACTGTCTGATAAATACAAAATGTCCGGATGGGAAGTGGTAACGGTTGACGGCCACAACTTTGATGAGCTGGCAAAAGCCCTGAAAACCGATACCCAAAAACCGCTTTGCATTTTAGCCAAAACGGTTATGGGAAAAGGCATTCCCGAAATTGAAGATGACTGGCATTATCACGGCACCGTTATCAGCAAAGAACTTGCCGAAACTGCCATGGCAAGATTCTTAGTGACCGAAGAAGAATTAGCCAAATTAAAAGACATTAAAAAACCAAATACCAAACAATACGAGATTCCTGTGATTCCCGTATCGGGCGGCAGAACTTACGAAGGTACTTCCGATATCCGTTCGGCTTTAGGGAATGCTCTGGCTGATATTGCCAAAGAAAATCCCGATGTTCCCATGGCGGCATTTGACTGTGACCTGGAAGGTTCCGTCAAATTAACCGATTTTAAAAAGCTCCGTCCCGAGGCATTTATTGAATGCGGAATTGCAGAACATAATGCGGCAACCGCTTCTGCAGCAGTTGCAAAATCGGGTATGATTTCCGTTCACGCGGATTTTGCCATGTTTAACATTGCAGAAACCTACAGTCAGAACCGTATGGCGGACATCAATAAAGCACCCTACAAGTTGTTTTCCACGCACGCAGGGTTGGATGTTGGGGAAGACGGAAAAACCCATCAGGCGATTGATTATATCAGTTTACTGGGCAACCTGCATTATTTTCAGGTAATCGTTCCTGCAGATGCCAATGAAGCAGACGGTGCAGTGCGGTATGCCATGAGCGTGCCCTATCCCGTAGCGGTCATTGGCGGACGTTCCAAATTACCTGTTTTAACAGATGCTAACGGAGAACCACTTACCTTTACCTACCAGAAGGGACAATGGTTAAGAACTGGTGATCAAGCAACTATCATCACCTACGGCAATATGGCACACAGAGCGGTGCAGGCTGCAGATGAATTGCAAAAAGATGGTATCTATGTGGGCGTATTAAACTGT
>JAFYVF010000121.1 GCA_017549265.1 Clostridia bacterium | reverse complement strand
TGAACTGATTGCCTCCGAAAACTTTGTTTCCGAAGCGGTGCTTCAGGCAGTTGGCTCTCCCTTAACCAATAAATATGCAGAAGGATATCCCGGCAGACGCTACTACGGCGGTTGCGAATGTGTGGATATTGTGGAAGATATTGCAAGAGACCGTGCAAAAGCAATCTTCGGTTGTGACCATGCAAATGTGCAGCCTCACTCCGGTGCCAATGCAAACACCGCAGTATATTTTGCAATGTTAGAACCCGGTGACACCATTTTAGGCATGAGCTTGGCACACGGCGGTCACTTAAGCCACGGAAGCCCGGTAAACATCTCCGGTAAATATTTCAACATCGTTTCCTATGGCGTGGATGATGATACCCACACCATCAATTACGATAAAGTAAGAGAATTAGCTTTAGAACATAAACCCAAAATGATTGTGGCCGGTGCATCCGCATACCCCAGAATCATTGATTTCCCCAAATTCAAAGAAATCGCAGACGAAGTGGGCGCATACTTAATGGTAGATATTGCTCACATTGCAGGTCTGGTTGCTGCAGGATTACATCCCAGCCCGGTTCCCTATGCAGACTTTGTTACCACCACCACCCACAAAACCTTAAGAGGTCCCCGTGGCGGTATGATTATGTGTAAAGAAGAATATGCAAAAGCAATTGACAAAGCGGTATTCCCCGGTCTGCAGGGTGGTCCCTTAATGCACGTTATCGCAGGCAAAGCTGTTGCTTTCGGCGAAGCTTTAACCCACGAATTCAAAGAATATCAGAAAAAAATCGTTGAAAATTCCAAAGCGATGGCAGAAGCATTCTTAGAAGAAGGCATTGATTTGGTTTCCGGTGGTACCGATAACCACTTAATGTTACTGGACTTAAGAAGCTTAAACGTTACCGGTAAAGATGCAGAACACAACTTAGACGAAGTGGGCATCACCGTAAACAAAAACGCAATCCCCAACGATCCCCAGTCTCCCTTCATCACCAGCGGTATCCGTGTTGGCACTGCTGCAGTGACCACCAGAGGTATGGGTGTGGAAGATATGAAAGAAATCGCACATTTGATTGCTTTAACCTTAAAAGATTTTGAAGGCAATAAAATGATGGTGCAAAAAGGTGTTGCCAACCTGGTTGCAAAATACAAATTGTATGAATAAACCGCTGGCAGACAGATTACGACCCCAAACACTCACCGACGTTGTCGGTCAAAGGCATCTCCTTTCTGAGGGGATGCCTGTTTTTGCTGTGTTGGAACGCTCCAAGCAAGCGGGAATGAACCTTCCCAATATGATTTTCTACGGACCTTCCGGCACAGGAAAAACCACGGTTGCCAATCTGATTGCCAAAAATATCAACAAAAAATTATATAAATTAAACGCCACCAACGCCTCGGTTGCTGACATTAAGTCCATTATTGCAGACTTAGACGGTTTTGAAGCCCAAAACGGCGTGGTGTTATACTTAGACGAAATTCAGAATTTCAATAAGAAGCAGCAGCAATCCTTACTGGAATATGTGGAAAAAGGCGACATCACTTTAATTGCCTCCACCACCGAAAATCCCTATTTTTATATTTATAACGCTCTACTTTCCCGTTGCACCGTGTTTGAATTTAAAGAGCTTTCCGACGAGGATATCAAAGGCGCGGTAACTCGTGCAGTTTCTATTTTGCAGGAAGATATGGCAATCACTTTTTCGGACGAAGCCGTTTCCCATATTGCCACCACCTCGGGCGGTGATTGCAGAAAAGCGTTAAACACCGTGGAAATGTGCTCTATGATTGCAAAAATGGACAAAGACGGCACCATAGCAGTCACATTGGAAGACGTGGAACGCGCCACCTCCAAAAAGGCATTTCGTTACGACAAAGACGGCGACAGTCACTACGATGTGCTTTCTGCCTTGCAGAAATCCATCCGCGGCAGTGATCCCGATGCAGCTCTTCACTACTTAGCAAGGCTCATCGCAGGAGGTGATTTAATCTCCATTTGCAGAAGAATTCAAGTAATGGCGTCCGAAGATATCGGTCTTGCCTATCCCCAGGCGGTTTCCATCGTGAAATCCTGCGTGGATGCAGCATTCCAGTTGGGGTTCCCCGAAGCACGTCTCCCGCTTGCTCAAGCAGTAATTCTTTTAGCAACGGCACCCAAATCCAATTCGGTCATTATGAGTATTGATGCGGCATTATCCGATGTGGAACATTCCCATACCGGGGATATTCCTGCACATTTAAAAGACGGCCATTATGCAGGTGCTAAAAAATTGGGACACGCCCAAGGGTATCAGTATCCCCATAATTTCCCAAATCATTATGTACCGCAGCAATATTTACCCGATGAAATTATGGATAAAAGCTACTATTTCCCCTGCGATAATAAATTTGAAAACGAAATCCAAAATTACGCAAAAAAAATAGATGCTCTCTGGTCAAAAAAGAAAAGATAGAAAATATGGAATTACCAAATCGCAAATCCACACGGTTAAAAGACTATGATTACAGTACCCCGGGGGCATATTTTGTAACAATCTGCACCAAGGGAAGACGTGAAATTTTGTCTGAAATCATTGTAGGGGCCGACGTCCTCGACGGCCCGCAAAACATTTTATATCCATACGGAGAAATTGCAAATAAACATCTCTTGGCTATGCACAATTTCTATGACAATATTTCTATTGTGAAATATGTGATTATGCCAAACCATATTCATTTATTGATACAAATCACAGATGGCAACAACGGACCGCCGAGGACGTCGGTCCCTACAAAATCTCTGCTTTCAAATTTCATCAGCACCTTTAAAAGATTCTGTAACAAAGAATATGGAGAAAATGTTTGGCAACGGTCTTTTCATGACCATATTATCCGCAATGAACAGGATTATTTAAAAATTGCGGAATATATTGACACCAACCCACTAAAATGGGAATTGGACTGCTTTTACAATTCCAATGAAAATGTAAAAAGTTCACAGTGAATTTCACTGTGAACTTTTTTAGCGCTTTTTGGTGAGTGTATAAGGAATTGGATTATCTGTTCTACCGATTAAATAATCAATGCTGGTTGCATACAAATCTGCCAATTTGACCATAATATGGAGTGGAATTTCTCGTTTTCCAAGTTCGTATTTAGAATACAACGATTGGTCACACATAATTTTTTCGCACACATATTTTTGAGTAAAATCTCTGTCTTCCCGAATCTCACGAATTCTTAACCGCATTCCTTTCACCTCAAAATAAGTATAACACAATTTCAAGATGAATATTGACAAATAGGACTATTAGTCCTATAATGTGATAGAAAGGAGTGTTCATCATGTTATCAGTAATAAAAAAAGACTGTAAAAAATTACTGCAATCTTTAGAAATTTATGAGCAACAATCCGAAATATCCTGTTTAAAAGAAATCCAAGCAATTCTAAAAAATTCTGAATTAGATGATTTTGAGGCTATCGAAGAAATTGTTTGCATTTTAAACCAATACGGTTGGAATACAGGAGCAAGACACGATTTCGGATAATAAGAACCCGACCCGATAACGCAATCAAAGATTGCGGTCGGGTGCCCCGGAACCTTGTTGTATTCACAATAAAAAGCTGAACGAATTTTTTCTTGTTCGTTCAGCTTTTTATTATTTACAATCGTCTAAGTTTTTGCCCGAGGAAATGGAAACGGTCAAGGGAACCGCTAAGCTGACTGCATTTTCCATACAATCGCGTAGTAACTGTTTTACAGTTTCTTCTTCCTCTTTTACGCAGTCTATCACCAATTCGTCGTGAATCTGAAGGGTCAGTTTGCTCTTAAAAGGCTTTAACGCCTCTGCCACACGAAGCATTGCCAGTTTGATAATATCAGCGGCAGTTCCCTGAATGGGGCTGTTTAGCGCTGCACGTTTCCCTGCTTCTCGTACCATATGATTGCTAGCCGAAAGCTCAGGGAAATAGCGGACACGATGATACAAGGTTTTGGTGTAGCCATCACGGGTAGCATCTTCAATCACCTTTGCCATATAGGTTTCCACTTTGGGATACTGCCCCAAATATCGCTTAATATATTCCTGGGCTTCATAACGGGTAATCCCCAAATCCTTTGCCAGAGAAAAGGCACCTTTTCCGTAAATCAAACCGAAATTGACCGCTTTTGCGGCACGACGGTGTTCGGCGGTGACTTCTTCGGTGGCAAAAATACGTTTTGCAGTAGAAGTATGAACATCTTCCCCATCCATAAATGCCGCAATTAAATTTTCATCCCCTGAAATATGTGCCAACACACGCAGTTCAATTTGAGAATAGTCGGCAGAAATAAACAAATCGTTTTTCGGCAGAATCACCTGACGAATTTTTCTTCCCTCTTCGGTGCGGATGGGAATGTTTTGTAAATTGGGTTCGGTGGAAGAAAGTCTTCCCGTCTGGGTTAAGGTCTGTTGATAGGTGGTGCGAAGAATTCCCGCCTCATCCATGGCGGAGCGGAACCCTTCCACATAGGTAGAATTTAATTTGGTCACCTGACGGTATTCTTTCACCAAATCAATAATGGGATGCATACCGCTTAATTTATCCAACACCTCTGCATTGGTGGAGTACCCCGATTTGGTTTTCTTTACCGCGGGAAGCTCCAGTTTTTCAAATAAAATCGTTCCTAATTGCTTAGGAGAAAGGATATTAAAAGATTCCCCTGCCTGTTCGTATATTTTTTGAGCCAATTCCTCGGTTTTTTCGGATAAAAAGGCGGAAAGTTCCCTAAGGTGTGCTTCATCAATTTTCACGCCCTCCTTTTCCATACCATACAACACACCGATTAAATGATGCTCCATATCATCAATATAGAATAAGTCTTTTGCCAATATTTCCTCTGATAATTTTTCATAGAGGGTGGGCAAATGTTTTGCAAAGGAAACAGAAGAATCAGAATGCACATCCGTAAAATTGCGATAGATTTTAGAGAAATCACCGTCGTTAAAACGGGGGTCACAAACATAAGCGGTTAAAAGCACATCAAAATAAGGCTCTGAAATCAAAAGACCCCTATGAAGCTGTGTTTTCACCCCTGCGGTGATTTTTTTGATGTTTTCGTTTTTAAGAATTTCCAAAAACCTTGCATCATCCGTGGGAATCTGATACACGTGTTCTCCGTCACCCACAAGAAAGTTACCGTCATCAAGCAAATAGTATACACTATCTGACGTTTTCTTTTGGAAATACTCATCAGCACCCAACAGCAAAATATCTTCCTCGGGTTCTGATTTGGCATCCCCAATCAAACGATTTACAAAGCTTAAAAAATTCAGTTTTTCTAGGATTTTTTGCAATGCGGGAAAATTATACGGTTTCACCTGATAATGTTCCATCTCGGTATCCACGGGTACTTCCCGAAAAATTCTTCCCAAGTCACGGGATAAAAAGGCATTTTCTTTGTCGGCTAAGAGCTTCTTTTTGAGACTTTCTTTCACCGAATCAATGTTTTCGTAAATATTTTCCATGGTTTTATATTCCGAAATGAGTTTTAAACCGCCCACTTCCCCAATGCCTGCAACACCGGGAATATTATCGGATTTATCCCCCATAATCGCTTTTAATTCAATTAAATCTTTGGGGGCTAATCCCTCATATTTTTCTGCCACTGCAGCAATATCCATGCGGGTGGTTTCGGTTTTTCCCATACGGGTGATGATGAGCTTCACATTCACATACTCATCCACCAGTTGCAAATCGTCTTTATCCCCTGTTAAAATAAGACACTCGTTTTTTTGTTCAGAACAAACACGAGACAGGGTGCCGATAATATCGTCCGCTTCGTAATTTTCTTTTTCCAGCACGGGAATATTCATCGCCGACAGAAGCTCTTTTAGAGGGGCAAACTGTTCTTTTAATTCGGGCGGTGTTTCTTTTCGGGTTCCCTTATAATCGCCATACATGGAGGTTCTAAATGTCACGCGGGATACGTCAAAGCAACAAGCAATCAGATCCGGCTTTTCTTCTTCCAGCTCTTTTAACAAAATATTTAAAAAGCCGAAAATCCCGTTGGTATTTAGCCCTTCTTTATTCGTTAAAGGTCGGATCGCATAATAAGCACGGTTTAAAATGCTGTTGGCATCAATCAGTAAAAACTTCTTCATTTGAAACCTCCCTTAAATCACCCGAAAGCACTCGCTGGGTATATTCCACACCGTCTCTGGCATCCAATATATATTCTCCCCACGAGGTGCGGAGCCGATACACAGGAATCGCCTGAGAAACCATTGCATCTTGATAATTGATTAAATAATATCCAAGGTCTATATCCGTAATTTCCAACCCTTTTAAGTTGTTTTGCGCCAAAGAAAGCAACACAGTTTCCAAGTTGGAAAGGGTATATGTGAAACCGTTATCCTGATTGGGAACGCCTAAAAACCCTTTGATTTGCTTGATACCGCTTTTCGTTACCGTAACAGAAAAACGAGAATCAAACAACTTGTAATCTCCAATCCGATAAGCATATTCCACCACAATATCTTCACCGATACCAATAATATTGGCAGCATAGGCATATTCTCCAACACCTAAAAGGTTCAAGTAGGGATTCAACTTTACAATAACGTTATCCTGCGTAACATCAAAAAAGGAGCTCTGCAAAGGTGCTTCATCCCGGAAGAAAAATTCTCCGTTTCTTGATTCCAGATAACAGGTTTTTTCACTATTTTGGTAACCGTTTTCGGTTGCAACAGGGGTTGCAATCAATTTTTTTGCCAATGCATCGTCAATGGGAACGGATGCCAATTCCGGTACTTTCAGCTGCTTATCCACACGGGGAAGGTCACTTACCTGAAGATGAACTTCATTTTTGGAGAGTACCGCCGTTAAATCGCTGATTGCCTGACTGTTATCATGGTAACGGTCCTGAAACATAAAATTTATCAAGAATAAATTGATTAAGAAAAATACCGCAATCAGAATTGTTTTTGCTCGGCTCCAAAGCATTTGACTCCCCCCTTCCTCGTAAAGTAACTACACTACGGTATAAAGCCGGTAACAGATCCGTCTGAAAATTGACAGAACCATCCCACAGCAATCGTTCCGTCTTTTAACATATTGCACGGAACCATACTTTTAATGCTGTATTTTATCCGATCGGAAATATCCGGCTGCTTATATAAATAGTCATACGCCTCAATCACCCCGGTTGACATGGTAACCGGTTCTCCTGTCTGCACACTGAGAAGCGTCTGTTCATATTTCATTATCACGCCACCCTCACACACCACCCGCACTGCCGGTTGATTTTCCTGATATAAAAATCCGTTGGGTGTGTGATACATAAATTCATACACATGTTGATTTCCCTCATCATAATGAGAAAGCACCACAAGATAGCCCTCACTTTCGGGAACAATATTTTTATACAATAAATTCACAAATTCGGTCACAGCCTCTTTTTCAGAACTGCCACCTAACCCGATTCCTGCTTCCGGGTCATTTGCTTCAAAGGAAAATGCTCCTTCTTCCCAAATATTTAAGATGGAACGATTTTCAATAAAATGAATAACCCCTGCTTTGTCCTGATAGGAACGGGCAGAATTTTTCACAATGTGAAACGCTTTAAACACGCTGTCATAAGAAGATGAATACGCCACAGGCTCAGCTGTTAGCGTTTGCACCTTTGGCGCTTCCAATACCATGGGCACAAACCGGTCAAATAACATTCGCTCCGAACCTCCGGTATTGGTATCAAAATTCAGCTCAAATGCATAGGAACTATTCTGACTGTTCCCTGCAACCTGTTCGCGAATTTGATCCGATGTTGCCGAAATTTTAACGGGTAAACGATAAGCATGTCCCGAAGAATCATCCAAAAAAGTGAGGTAATTGGACTGAGAATCTCCGATGCCGATTACCAAAGTGGAAGAAATGGGATTTGCTACGGTATCAAAAAAAGCATCTCCCTGTCCTAACAGCTCCTGCAAATTCACACGGGAAGGGAATTTTAACATCAGACTGTTGGTCTTATATGCATTTAAATATTCTTCTTCCGTGATGGTCACAAGGTCGCCATTTTTTTCAATCGAAGAGAGCAAATCAGACACTGTCCGATAAGCCTCAGGGAACCCGGGAGACGCATGATAATACACTGTTCTTTGGGAAGCGTAGGTAAAGGCAACAAACTCCGGTGAAATCTGACTCCAGTATTGCACATCTAAAGAATCCCCCTGCTCCTCTCCACGCTCTCCTGCAAAAAAATTCTTCAAAGAATGCACAAAAGAATTATAGTCTGATGACCATAATTCTTTCTCATGCCAAATATGAGCAGACAAAACTAAGGATGAAATTACCAAGCAAGTTAAGACTACTGTTTTTATAAATTCCTTTTTCACAAAGAATCACTCCTTAAACTCGGGGGAGTTGACTCCCATAAGGTTTTGAAAAGGAAACTTCTTAAGAAACATCACAATATGATTCTCAAACGTTCTCACCCTGGCGGAATTCCGCCAATTTCATAATTTTCAGCGGGCTTATCGCAAGCTCAAAGTTAAGGTCTGTAATCGCCCAATCATGCTAAACATGGAGGAACTTAACACGTTCACTTCAAAGGTAGTATTCTGATACTGGTCGCCCACTTCTGCACGCAATAAAAACATATTGCGACCGTTTGACAGATTTAAAGGAACCACAAACAATCCGGATGCACCCACCGATACAGATAAGGCTTCTCCATTCTGATAGTAGGGTTTGTATTCACCATCTTCATACACATACACATACACGGTGGAATCTGCTGCAGCATATCCGGAAACCGTGATAGATTTGCTATAGGTAGTGGAATAATTTTTATTGGGATTGGTCACGGTGATATAACCCGTGCTGCCGTAGTCCCCAACCGATACGGAGGCAGGCGCAGCGAAGGAACCCATAGTAAATACACAAATAAGCACCAACACGATACTTAAAATTCTCATTTTCATTTGACCTTCCTCCTTTCGATTTACTCGCAATTACAATACAATGTCCGATAGTATCCTATCATCGTACCCATATTATAGCACAAACTTTGTTACAAAGCAATTACAAAACATTTACAGTTTTTATTTTCCAAAAAAAATTTCGTGGAATTCTTGTGGAATTCTTTGAAACCCCTTTATTTCCAACGATATTCGTTCTTCTTTGAAAATAAAAAATGCCCGAAATTCCGGACATTTTTTATTGAATTACTACATCATAAACAACAACGCAACAAGCACACCGACAATAATTCGATAATATCCGAATACTTTAAAATCGTGCTTTTTAATGTAATTCATTAAGAATTTAATTGCAAGCACCGACACGATAAAAGCAACCAGAACACCTGTGATCAGAATGACAAGTTCGGGTGTTGTAATCGACGTTTTTAAGAAAAATTTAACGGTTTTCAAAAGGCTGGCACCGCACATGACAGGAATTGCCAAAAAGAAGGAATATTCCGCAGCCACATAACGGGAAGTTCCAATAAGCACCGCACCTAAAATGGTGGAACCGGAGCGGGAAGTTCCCGGAATCAAAGACAACAGCTGAAAACAGCCAATCAAAAAGGCAGTTTTATAAGTTAAATCTCCTAATTCCTGCACCTTGGGGACTCTGTTTTTATTACGGTTTTCCATCCAAATGAAAAGAATACCGTAAAAAATCAATGCAGCGGCAATTACAATGGTAGCCACATCCCCCACAAATACAGTTTCAGACAGCCAATCATCCAACAGCAGTCCAAGCACCGCTGCAGGGAGAACCCCAACGATAACTTTTCCCCAAAGATTTAAAGTGTCTTTTCGTTCTTCCTTGGTTTTCTTGGGGCTGAAAGGATTGAGTTTATGAAAATACAATAGCAACACTGCTAAAATGGAACCAAACTGAATCACTACCAAAAACATATCCCAAAATTCTTTGGAAACATTCAATTTAATAAAAGTATCAGTTAAAATCATATGGCCTGTGGAAGAAACGGGCAACCACTCGGTAATTCCCTGCACAATGCCGATAAAAATAACTTTTAAGAGTTCTAAAATGTCGGGCATTTTACAAAAAGCCTCCTCTCCGATGATGCCAAAGACAGAGCTTTTTTGGTATCAAAAACTCTGTCTTCGTTCTTTACTATTATATTATTGTATCGCAATAATAATGCCGGATAATTAACACTGTTTCACGGCAAAATCCACTTCTTCGCCGTTCACATTCCAGTGTTTACCTTCGCCCACCAGGGTGCCGTAGGTGATTTCTTCTGCCAGCACATCTTCTTTGATGGCATCTTCATTTTTCTTCATAATGTCTGCCACTTTGTCGTTGCCGCAAACGCTAACGATAATATGGTCGGTCACTTCGAAGCCGGAATCTTTTCTCATGGTCTGAATTTTGGAAACCACTTCTCTTACAAAACCTTCTTCTAAGAGTTCTTCGGTTAAGTTGGTATCCAATACCACGGTGATACCGTAGTCGGAATTGGATTCATAACCGGGAACCTGAGCAGATTCAATCAGCAGGTCTTCTTTGGTTAAGGCTTCTTCGTTACCACCTAAGGTAATGGTTAAAGTACCTTTGGTTTCCAGCTCGTCCATTGCAGCGATACCGTCTAATTCGGCTAACACGGTTCTTAATTCACCCAACTGTTTGCCAAAACGGGGACCTAAGGTTTTCAGCTGAGGTTTGAAGGAATAGGAAGTGAAATCTTTTACGTTATCGGTAAATACCACTTCTTTCACATTCAATTCTTCTGCGATAATATCACGGAAGTATTCGGGCAATTCGGTGTCTGCTTTCACA
This sequence comes from Clostridia bacterium, assembly GCA_017549265.1. GTDB lineage: Bacteria > Bacillota > Clostridia > UMGS1840 > UMGS1840 > SIG452. The sequence goes on along the minus strand of JAFYVF010000121.1, from coordinate 2,874 downwards.
AACATTTTGCCGATGGGCTGACGGTTTTTGATGTTGGCGGAGTTTCTTGCCGCACGACCTAACACAACCACGTCAACCACCTGCTCCATTTTCGCTTCCAAATCTTTGTCAATCCAAGCGGTGTTTGCCACGGGGAAATCACACAGATGAACGCTTTCGGGAGCAGTTTTATCAATGGAGCAAACCAAGTTTCTGTAAATATCTTCTGCCATAAAGGGAATCATGGGAGCAGATAATTTGGATAAGGTTACCAATGCGGTGTATAAAGTCATATAAGCATTGATTTTATCCTGAGTCATATCTTTGCCCCAATAACGTTCACGGCATCTTCTTACATACCAGTTACTGAGTTCATCCACAAAATCATCTAAAACACGAGCGGTTTCGGTGATTTTGTAGTCACCTAAATAGGTGTCCACAGTTTCGGTTAAGGAATTTAATTTGGATAATAACCACTTGTCCATTACGGGCAGTTTGTCATATTCCAGGCTATATTTGGTGGCATCAAAGCCATCAATGTTTGCATACAGCACAAAGAATGCATAGGTATTCCATAAGGTACCCATAAACTTTCTCTGACCTTCGGTTACTGCACCTTTATGGAATTTGTTGGGTAACCAGGGAGCAGAGTTGGAATAGAAATACCAACGGATTGCATCCGCACCGTGTTCTGCCAATGCATCAAAGGGGTCAACGGCGTTGCCTTTGGATTTAGACATTTTCTGACCGTTTTCATCCTGCACGTGACCTAACACGATAACATTTTTATAAGGTGCTTTATCAAAGATTAAAGTAGAGATAGCGAGGAGTGAATAGAACCAACCACGGGTCTGGTCCACTGCTTCACTGATAAAGTCTGCGGGATAATTTGCTTCAAAAATTTCTTTGTTTTCAAAGGGATAGTGCCACTGTGCAAAAGGCATTGCACCGGAGTCAAACCAACAGTCGATTACTTCTTTCACACGGTTCATCTGTTTGCCACACTGGGGACATTTGATGGTTACCGCATCAATAAAGGGACGGTGCAATTCAATTTCGTCAGGGCAATTATCAGACATACTCTTTAATTCCTGGATGCTTCCGATGGCGTGACGGTGACCGCATTCACACTGCCAGATATTTAACGGAGTACCCCAATAACGGTCACGGCTTACGCCCCAATCCTGCACATTGTTGAGCCAGTCGCCAAAACGACCTTTCCCGATGGATTCGGGAATCCAGTTTACGGTGTTGTTATTTTTAATTAAGTTTTCTTTTACCTCGGTCATTTTAATGAACCAGGAGTCTCTTGCATAGTAGATTAAGGGAGTATCACATCTCCAACAGAAGGGATAGGAATGTTCAAAAGGCAGAGCTTTGAAGAGCAGACCTCTTTTATCTAAGTCAATAAACACTTCTTTGTCTGCATCTTTACAGAACATACCTGCCCAGGGAGTTTCTTCAGTCATTTCACCTTTCTGATCAACCAGCTGCACAAAGGGTAAATCATAGTTTCTGCCCACTTTCGCGTCATCTTCCCCGAATGCCGGTGCAATATGAACGATACCGGTACCGTCGGTTAAGGTAACATAGTGGTCACAAACGATATAGTAAGCTTTTTTATCGGGTTTTGCAAAATCAAAGAGGGGTTCGTATTCTTTGTATTCCAGATCTTTACCGATATAGGTTTCCAAAACAGTATATTCGGTTTCGATTACACTGGGTACTAACGCTTCCGCTAAGATGTATTTCACACCGTCAGTTTCGATTTTTACATAGGTTTCATCGGGGTTTACGCAAAGTGCCACGTTGGAGGGTAAGGTCCAGGGAGTGGTGGTCCAAGCTAAAATGAACTCGTTTTCTGCACCTTTCACTTTGAATTTTGCGATAGCGGATTTTTCTTTCACGTCTTTATAGCCCTGCGCTACTTCGTGGCTGGATAAGGGGGTTCCGCAACGGGGGCAATAGGGCACAATTTTAAAGCCTTTATATAAAAGACCTTTGTCCCAGATTTGTTTTAATGCCCACCATTCGGATTCAATAAAATCGTTGGTGTAGGTAACGTAGGGGTTGTCCATATCTGCCCAGAAGCCAACGGTTCCGGAAAAGTCTTCCCACATTCCTTTATATTTCCAAACGCTTTCTTTACATTCTTTAATAAAGGGTTCTAAGCCGTATTCTTCAATCTGTTCTTTGCCGTCTAAGCCCAGTTTCTTTTCCACTTCCAGCTCAACGGGCAACCCATGGGTATCCCAACCTGCTTTACGAAGCACGTGGTAACCTTTCATGGTTTTGTAACGGGGAATCATATCTTTGATAACACGGGTTAATACGTGGCCGATATGAGGTTTGCCGTTTGCGGTCGGAGGACCGTCATAAAAAGTAAAGGTTTCCCCTTCTTTACGAGATTCAATACTCTTTTCAAAAATGCCGTTCTCTTTCCAAAATAATTCGGTTTTCTTTTCTCTTTCCACAAAGTTTAAATTTGCAGACACTTTTTCGTACATTTCGTACTCCTCCTATATATCACTCTATTTTAAACAAAGAAACAAAAAAGCTTCGTCCGATAACAGGACAAAGCTTTCTAAAAAACTTGTAACCACCTATTATCCGTGCACCATCATACACGCTTCCTGTTACGGGGAATACCGTCATTACTTACTGAGTTTTTATAAAACCGTTAGGCAATGCAACTCCAAAGTGATATTCATATCACAGTACTTGCTATCGGCTCACACCATACCCGACTCGCTCAAAGCTTTCCTTATGATACTACTGTGCTTCGCACATAAAAAACAGATAGCAGCTTTTCTTTAGTAAAAAATGCTATCTGTTTTTGGTTTCTTATTTGATTATTTTTTTGATTTTACTCTTCATTCTCTGCAAGGCATTATC
>JAFYVF010000120.1 GCA_017549265.1 Clostridia bacterium | reverse complement strand
TTTCTGCTTCCTGACCCATACTTACCCAAGTGTCGGTATATACGATGTTGGCGCCTTTCATTGCTTCTTCAGGGTCGCATGTTTCCACAATTTTGCAGTTTTTTGCCAGTGCTTTTGCTTTTTCAATCTGGTCGGGTACACATTTATATTTTTCGGGAGTTGCGATATAGCAGTCAATTCCTGCCATTGCACAAGCGTGTGCTAAGGAATGCGCCATGTTGTTGCCGTCACCCACATAAGCAAATTTTAAGCCTTCCAGCTTGCCGAATTCTTCGTAGATGGTCTGCATATCTGCCATTGCCTGACAAGGATGTTCTAAGTCGGTCAATGCATTGATAACGGGGATGGAGCCGTATTTTGCCAGGTCATACACATCGTCTTGCGAGAAGGTGCGAATCATAATACCGTCCAGCATCCCGGATAACACGTTTGCGGTATCATAAATGGTTTCCCCTCTGCCGAGCTGAATGTCATTGGAGCTTAAAAACAGAGGATGGCCACCCAGCTGATACATTCCCACCTCAAAAGAAACGCGGGTTCTGGTGGAAGATTTTGCAAAAATCATGCCCAAGCTTTTTCCTGAAAGATAGGGGTGGGGAGTGCCTGCTTTTTGCATCTTTTTCAGTTTGTGTGCCAAGGTTAGAATATCGTCAAATTCCTGTTTGGTAATATCGGTAATACTAATAAAATGTTTCATATTTTTTGATCCTCGCTTCTATAATTTTTTGAGTAATTCATCTAATTTATCGGTCAGTAAATTGATTTCTTGTTCGGTGATAATCAAAGGGGGAACCAATCGGAACACGGTTTCACCCACGGTGCCAACCAAAAATCCTGCTTCAAATAATTGTTTGGATAAGGCTTTTGCAATGGGTTCGGCGAACTCTACGCCAATCATTAACCCTTTTCCGCGCACTTCTTTGATCATGGGGAATTTATCTTTTAAAGCGGTTAATTTTTCTTTAAAAATTTTACCCATTTTATTGGCATTTTCTAAAACACCGTTGTTCAGCAGTTCATTTACCACGCAAAGACCTGCCGCCGTTGCCAAAGGATTTCCGCCAAATGTGGTGCCGTGGTCACCGGGTGCAAACGCAGAAAATTTTTCTTTACAAAGAATTGCACCGATGGGAACACCGCCTGCCAACGCTTTTGCCAATGTGAAAATATCAGGTTCCACACCAACGGTTTGGTATGCAAAGAGGGTACCGCATCTGCCCATACCGGTCTGAACTTCGTCAAAAATCAGTACAATGTCACGTTCGGTACAGATTTTTCTGATTTCTTCTAAGTAAGCTTTGTCTAAAGGGCGAACGCCGCTTTCTCCCTGAATCACTTCTAATAGTACCGCTCCGGTTTTTTCGGTGACTGCAGCCTTGAACGCATCAATATCGTTTGCGGGAACATGGATGAATTTTTCTACCAAGGGAGCGTAAGGCTTTTGATATTTTTCCTGTCCCGTAGCGGAAAGAGTTGCTAAGGTTCTTCCGTGGAAGGAATTTTCCAAGGTGATTACCTCAGGTTTTTGTTGTCCCTTGTTATAAAAATATTTTCTGGCAAGTTTTAAGGCACCTTCGTTTGCCTCTGCACCGGAGTTGGCAAAAAATGCTCTGTCGGCACAGGAATTTTCGCAAAGTACTTTTGCTAAATTTGCCTGAGATTCAATATAATATAAACTGGAGGTGTGAATCAGCTTTTTTGCCTGATTACAAATGGTTTCCACCAGTTTCGGATGATTGTGACCTAAGCAGTTTACAGCAATCCCTGCCATAAAATCATAGTAGATTTTGCCGTCGGTTGCAGTCATAGTCATTCCGTTTCCTTCGGTGAAACAGACGGGAAGTCTTTCACCAAAAGTGTTCATATAGTATATTTTGTCGGTTTGTTTAATTTGCTCTAACATTTTCCTCACCTTTATTGCATAATTATGCAAGTGTAATCAATAATAAACCTATTATAATACATAATTATGCATTTGTCAATAAGTTTTGCAATATTTTCTGTTTTTTCAAAAAAGTTATTTACAAATAGGGAATATTATGTTATAATACTATATTGAAAAAATATTGAAAAATATTGAAAAAATTGTCTGTAATATTGTTCCCGAGAGAGCAGACTAAAAAAATTGAATTGAGAATTTATGCATAATATATACATGGATGCACAAAACCCGTAAGGAAAGGAAAACGGCAGATTTCATATCGCCTTTTGGTAATCTTATGAGCGAAAGACAAAATCATATCAGAAACTTTTCGATTATAGCACATATTGACCACGGTAAATCTACTCTGGCAGACCGATTGCTGGAGAAAACCGGGGTTGTTTCTGCACGTGAAATGGAAGAACAGCTTCTGGATAATATGGAGCTGGAAAAAGAACGTGGTATTACCATCAAGGCAAGAGCCGTTCGCTTGGTGTACCGTGCAAAAAACGGAGAAGAATATATCTATAACCTCATTGACACCCCCGGTCACGTGGACTTTAACTATGAAGTGTCTCGAAGCTTAAAAGCTTGTGAGGGTGCGATTCTGATTGTGGATGCAGCCCAGGGGATTGAAGCTCAGACCTTGGCAAATGCCTACTTAGCGGTGGACAGTGACCTGGAAATTCTGCCTGTTATCAATAAAATTGACCTTCCCAGCGCAAGACCGGATGTGGTGAAGCAGGAAATTGAAGATATTATTGGAATCCCTGCCGATGAAGCACCGCTCATTTCCGCTAAGAATGGTACCAATATTGAGGATGTATTAGAAGCCATTGCCAAGAACATTCCTGCTCCGTCGGGAGACGAAAATGCTCCCTTAAAAGCGTTGATTTTTGACTCCTACTATGATGCTTATAAAGGCGTAATTATCTATATCCGTGTGATGGATGGTAAAATCACCAAAGACACCACCATGAAAATGATGTCCAACGGCAAAGAATTTGAAGTGGTGGAAGTGGGATATTTAAACGCCCTTGGTATGACTCCCTGTCAGGAACTTTGTGCAGGGGAAGTTGGTTATGTAACTGCTTCTATCAAAACCTTAAGAGATACCGCTGTGGGGGATACGGTTACCGATAAAGCAAATCCTGCAACTGAACCGCTTCCGGGGTATAAAGCAGTGCAACCCATGGTGTTCTGCGGTTTGTATCCTGTGGACGGTGCAAGATATGATGATTTAAAAGACGCCCTGTTAAAATTGCAGTTAAACGATGCAGCACTGATTTTTGAACCCGAAACTTCCATTGCACTTGGTTTCGGTTTCCGTTGCGGATTCTTAGGACTTCTGCATTTAGAAATCATTCAGGAACGCTTGGAACGTGAATTTAACTTAGATTTAATCACCACCGCACCCAGCGTAATTTATAAAATTACCAAAACAGATGGCACCAAGATGGATTTGGATAATCCTACCAACTTGCCCAATCCGTCTGAAATTGCTTCCATGGAAGAACCCTTTGTTTCTGCAACCATTATGACACCCACCGATTATGTGGGTAACATTATGGAACTTTGTCAGGAACGACGCGGTGTGTTTATTGATATGAAATATTTGGATGAAACTCGTGTTTCCATTCATTACGATATGCCCTTAAACGAAATCATTTACGATTTCTTTGACGATTTGAAGTCCCGTACCAAAGGATATGCATCCTTGGATTATGAGCTTTCGGATTACAGAGAATCCAAACTGGTAAAATTAGATATTCTCTTAAACGGCGAAATTGTGGATGCGCTTTCCTTCATTGTGCACACCGATAAAGCTTACGCAAGAGGAAGAAGAATTGCCGAAAAGCTAAAAGAAGTTATTCCGAGACAGTTATTTGAAATTCCCATTCAGGCAGCAATCGGCACCAAGGTTATCGCCCGTGAAACCGTAAAAGCAATGCGTAAAGACGTGTTGGCAAAATGTTACGGCGGTGACATTACCCGTAAGAAAAAACTTCTGGAAAAACAGAAGGAAGGAAAAAAACGTATGCGCCAGTTTGGTACCGTGGAGGTGCCCCAGGAGGCGTTTATGTCCGTGTTGAAACTGTAATGAAAGCAGGACTTTATTTTCACATTCCCTTTTGTGTGAGAAAATGTGCATATTGCGATTTTTATTCCGTTTCCGATACAACGTCTCAAAAAGCGTATTTTGAAGCAATGCACAGGGAAATGGAAGCCTACCGTGGCAAACAGATTCCTGTGGACTCGGTGTTTATCGGAGGGGGTACTCCTTCGGTGGCAGACGAAACTGAAATTGCAAAGCTTTTAAAAAAAGCAAGAGATATTTTTGATTTCGCATCCGACACGGAAATCACCATCGAGCTAAATCCCAAAACCTTTGATGAGAAAAAACTTCTGGTATATCGGGATGCAGGGGTGAATCGTGTCAGTATGGGATTGCAGTCTGCAAACAACGATGAACTAAAAAAACTGGGCAGAATCCATACCGCAGCAGAATTTTTAGCATCCTATCAGTTACTTCGTAAAATGGGATTTACCAATATCAATGCAGATATGATGTACGGTCTTCCTGATTCTTCTATCGAAACTTTAGAGAAAACCCTGACTTTTTTAAAACAACTGGATTGCGAACATATTTCTGCGTATGCTTTGACGCTGGACGAGAATTCACCGTTATATCAACAAGGATATATCTTTCCCGATGATGACGGCGTGTATGAACAGTATCAACTGGTGTGCGAAATGCTTTCTCAGTACCGTCATTATGAAATTTCTAATTTTACGAAAGATGGCAAAGAACCTTGTCGACACAATTTCAAATATTGGACCCGTGCACCGTATATCGGTTTTGGTGCCGCGGCACACAGCTTTTTTGAAGAACAACGGTTTTTCAATCCCGCAAGTATTACTGAGTATGTGGGCGGGGCATATGCGAGAACGCCTCAAATCATTTCCGGGCAGGATGCCCTTTTTGAAGAAATTATGCTTTCTTTACGTACCGACCTTGGTATAAAAATCGAAAAATTGCCGGATTCCTTTTGGACGAAAAACCAAAAAATGATCGAATCTTATCGGCAAAACGGTCTTTTAATGATTGACAAGGAAAGCATCCGATTAACCGAACAGGGCTTTTTTGTGTCCAACGCTATCATTTCTTCGTTTCAAACGGAAATAGATTGACAAACGGGCAAAAGAAAGTTATAATATAAAGATAACATTGTTCCAAAGAAAACAGTGGAGAATGAGTGATATGAGTAATCATGAAAAAAAGCAAGAAAAACAAATAAAAAAACAACAAAAACCTGAAAGTATGCGCGTATTCCGGAAGCTTTATTCCATGCCGAAGGTGTTTATTGGGTTTGTGTTTTTGTTAGTGTTTTCCATGACGATGTTTCCCTATAATCGGAATTTAGCGCTGATTCAAGTGGGGATGACTCTGACTTTGGGTCTGGTATTCTTCTTGACGGGAAATAATTCCAGTAAAAAATTTCGGGATTATATTGAGAGCTTATCCTTTGACGTGGGGTCTGCCAGTCATAATTCCGTTTTAAAATCTCCGTTTCCCATGGCTGTTATGAGAGCCAACGGTGAACTTGTGTGGTGTAATGATGCTTTGGGTTCTTTATTGCCCACAGAGGATTACATCGGCCGTTCTTTAGGAGATTTCTTCCCAAGCTTTACCTTGACTCATACCGGCGGTGTTTCAGAATTTTTTACCGAGGATAAAAGCTTCAATGTGTATGCTGTGGTAACCGATGAAACCAAAGCGCCCGAGGAACAGATTTACGTTTGCTATTTTACGGAAAATACCGAATTTACCGCTTTAAAACAAAAATATCATGACGATATGATTGTAAAAGGACATATTTATATTGACAACTTGGATGAAATTACCAAACAGATTTCTGATGCGGAACGCACCATGATTGCATCCCAGGCAGAACGGATTATTTCCGAATTTATTGGGGCGTATCAGGGAATTTTAAGCAAAATGGACCGTGACCGTTTCACGTTTGTGATGGAGCATAAATCTTTCACAGAGCTTTTGGAAACGAAAATGTCGGTTTTAAAGGAAGTAAAAAATATTGAAACCTTTGGCAGCCTTCCCGTTACTTTGAGTATTGGAGTTGGTGTTGGATCCAGCTTAGGAGAAACCGAAAACTTTTCCCGTGTGGCTTTGGATATGGCTTTGGGACGTGGCGGTGACCAAGTGGTTATTAAGGAAGGAAACGATTTTACTTATTTTGGCGGTAAAAACCGTGAAATTGAAAAACGAACCAAAGTACGTTCCCGTATCATTGCACTTTCCTTCCGTGAAATGGTAGAGCAGGCAGATAAAGTGATTGTGATGGGGCACAAAAATGCAGACCTGGACTCTTTGGGTTCTGCATTGGGTCTTGCAGGAATTGCTTCTGCATACGATAAACCGGCTTACATTATTCTGGAAGATTCCAATGTAAATACTGAAGCGGTGTTATCCAAAACCCGTTTAGATAAGGATTTTGACAACACCTTTATCACAGAGAGTCAGGCAGAAATGATGATCACTTCCAATACCTTGGTAGCGGTGGTGGATACACACAGACCCAACCTGGTTGCAGCTCCCGACTTGTTAAAAGAGGATGTGAAAGTCTTTTTGATTGACCACCACAGAAAAGGTGCCGATTTTATTTACGATGCCAATCTGATTTTCCATGAGCCTTATGCATCTTCCACTTGTGAACTGATTGTGGAAATGCTTCAGTATTTGGATGACAAAGTGAAATTAAAAAGAATCGTGTCGGAAAGTCTGTATGCTGGGATTTTAATGGATACTCAGAATTTCTCCCTGAAGACAGGTGCCAGAACCTTTGAAGCAGCATCCTATTTAAGAAAATCGGGAATGGATCCTATTGCTGCAAGAGATTTGGTGAAATCTGATTTTGCCAATTACGTAAAAGTTTCCGATATTGTGAAATCTGCGGAAATATATAACAATTCCATCGCCATCGCCAAGTATTACGGCGATGAAGAAAACAGCATTTTTATTGCACAGGCAGCAGATGATTTGATTGATATTAAAGAGATTGAAGCTGCGTTTGTTATTTTCCGTCGAGGAGAGGAAACCATTGTCAGTGCCCGTTCCAACGGAAAGACCAATGTGCAGGTGATTATGGAAAAATTAGGTGGCGGCGGTCACCAGACCGTGGCAGGCTGTCAGAGCAAAGAGCTCACGGTGGATAAAGCCATTATGCTCATTAAAGAAGCTTTAGATGAATTGGAAGAAGCGGAAGCGTAATTTTTAAGGAAACAGAAAGGAATTTAGATATTATGAAAGTTATTTTATTGCAAGATGTAAAGGGAAGCGGTAAAAAAGGCGATATCATCAACAGTTCAGACGGATACGCAAGAAACTTCTTATTCCCGAAAAACTTAGCGGTGGAAGCTACCGAAGCAAATTTAACTACCTTAAAGAACCAAAAGGATTCCGTGGCACATAAACGTGCCGTTAACCATGATAATTCCGAAAAATTAAAAGAGCGTTTGGAAGCAGCTACTTTTACTGTTTCTGCAAAATCGGGTGATAACGGAAAATTATTCGGTGCAGTGACATCCATTGATATTGTGAAGGCAATCAAAGACCAGTCCGGTATTGAAGTGGAAAAGAAAAAAGTGGTCTTAAAAGATGCTATCAAGACGCTTGGTGTTTATGAAATTACCGTAAAATTATTTGAAGACGTAAGCGCAAAGGTAAAAGTTGAAATTAAAGGATTGTAAGATTTATGGATATGGTAAGAGATTTACCCTATAGCTTAGAAGCAGAAGCTGCAGTTTTAGGGTCCGTCATTATTGATAAGGAATGTTTGCTGGAGGTTATGGAAGTAATCTCTGCAGACGATTTTTACTTAGAAAAAAATAAGGCGATTTACGGTGCAATCTCCAACTTATTCAATCTGAATATCCCTGTGGATGCAGTCACACTCTATGATGAACTGAATCGGCAGGGAATTTACGAGCAGGTAGGCGGCAAAGAGTATATCTTAGATATGGTCAATTCCGTTCCCACCACAGAGAACGTAAAACATTATGCCAAAATTGTGGCAGACCAATCTCATCTGCGAAAACTGATTGCCTTGTGTCAGGATATCGAAACTGCGGGCTATGATTCCAAAGGGGCTCAGGAAGTGACCGAGCTTGCTGTTCAGAAAATCTTTGATTTGGTTTCTGAGCGGGATGTGGGCGGAGCTGTTCATATTAAGCAGATTTTGTATCAGAATTACAACAAATTGGCAGAAATGTTGGAGCATCACGGAGAAGTTTCGGGGATTCCTACAGGTTTTAAAGAGTTAGACCGCAGACTTTCCGGTCTGCAACCTTCCACGCTGGTTCTGATTGCGGCACGTCCTGCCATGGGGAAAACTTCTTTTGCCATCAATATTGCGCAAAATGTTGCAATTTCTCAGAATATTCCTGTGCTTATTTTCTCATTGGAAATGTCTAAGGAAGAATTGGTGAACCGTATCATTTCTTCCGAAGCAAGAATTGAATCCGATAAAATTCGTTCCGGGGAAATCACTCCCGAGGACATGAATAAATTTTTAGATGTTATGGAGCCCTTATCCCGGGCACCGATCTATATTGACGATACCGCTTCCATTACCGTTACCGAGCTTCGTGCCAAAGCAAAACGACTGAAGCTGGAAAAGGGGTTGGGACTTATCGTGATTGACTATCTGCAGCTGATGAACGGACGTCGTTCGGAAAGCCGTCAGGTGGAAATTGCAGAAATCAGCCGAAGTCTTAAAATCTTAGCAAAAGAATTGGAGGTTCCCGTGATTGCGGTTTCTCAGCTGTCCCGTGGACCTGAAAACCGTGCGGATAACCGTCCTATGCTTTCCGACTTAAGAGAATCGGGTGCCATTGAGCAGGATGCTGACATTGTTATGTTCTTATTCCGTGAGGAATATTATAAACCGGAAACCACCGAGAAACATAACATCGGGGAATGTATTATCGCCAAGCACAGAGCAGGGGAAACCGGTTCCTTTGAAATGACCTGGCTTGGCAAATATACCAGTTTCTACGATTTGGAGAATCGTCATGAGCCGTACTGATTTTTCTCATACCGACTTTTTAAATCGCGTGAGAGTTCTTATTCAGCGTGAAAATATGATTTCGTCCGGAGATTCAGTACTGATTGGGTTATCGGGCGGTGCAGATTCGGTGGCACTGTTTCGTGTTCTTTTGGAACTGCGTGAGGAATATGATTTCAAAATAACCTGTGCGCATATCAATCACGGTCTTCGGGGTGAAACTGCAGACCGTGATAGAAAATTTGTTGAAAATTTGTGTGGTCAATTTGATGTTGGGATTACTGTTTCAGAAGAAAATGTAGCAGATTTTGCCAAACAACACGGTCTTTCTATAGAGGATGCAGGCAGGCAGATTCGGTATGCATTTTTTAAAAAGCAGGGAACTGATAAAATTGCAGTTGCCCATACCAAAAACGACAATGCCGAAACGGTTTTAATGAATCTGATAAAAGGAAATATTCCGCTTGGAATTGTACCTCGTCGTGAGAATATTATCCGACCGCTTCTTGGTGTAACTAAAGAAGAAATTTATGCCTATTTACAATATTTGGAGCAAGATTTTGTTACTGATGAGACCAATTTCACCATCGATTATACCCGAAATAAAGTCCGTTTGGAATTAATTCCTCATTTGGAGGAAGATTTTAACACAAATTTCACAAATACTGTGTATCATAGTGCTGATGTGCTTTATCGGGAATATCGATTTTTAGAAAAGTTGACCGATGAAATATACCATCGGGAGATGCAAGCAGAAAAAGATGGCATCTTGCTTTCTTGTAAGGGACTTTTTCAGGTGGATGAAGTGCTTATCAAGCGAGTGATTCGTCGTGCTTATTATGAAATCTGTCCCGAGGGACAATCTGTTTCTTATGAGCAGGTAGAACGTGTTTTTTGTTTGTGTATAGAGAACAAGAAAGGGAAACAGATTTCGTTACCTGGCGGTGTTGTTGCTTTATTATCAGGTGATTTTCTGATTTTTCGCAAAAAAAAGCAATCCCGGTTGGTACCTGTTGTATTAGAACTTGAACAGCCTGTTTGTTATGGAGATGCTGATGATACCGTCTGTTTATCCAAGAGTAAACGAGAGGATGCATACTATTGTTATCCCATCCGTGTAAAAACAGGGGAAACAGTTACCGTCCGTACACGATGTGACGGAGATAAACTTTATTTTCATAATCTCAACATTCATAAGAAATTATCCGATTTTTTCATTGATAAAAAAATTCCGCTCCACGAAAGAGAACAGACGCGTTTGGTTTGTGTGGAAGATTGTGTACGCGTGGTGGTAGGGCATTTTTATGAAGAAGTTTCTGATTGCCCAAGGGAAGAACAGTATTACATTATTATAGAATCTATATAGAACGAGAAGGAAAAAACAATGATTTGTCAAGAAAATGATATCAAAAAAATTTTGTTTTCAAAAGAAGAAATTAAGGCAAGAATCGAAGAACTGGGAAAACAGATTACCGAGGATTACAAAGATGCCAAAAGCCTACTTGTGATTGGTATTCTAAAAGGTTCCTGCATTTTCTATTCGGACTTAATCCGTGAAATTGATTTGCCCATTGAAATCGAGTTTATGTCTGTTTCCAGTTATCAGGACAGCAGTATGTCTTCCGGGGAAGTGAAAATCGTGAAAGATGTTGGCACCTCAGTTGCTTTAAAACACGTGTTGTTTGTGGAAGATATTATTGACACGGGCTTTACCATGTCGAAAGTAATGGAGATGTTTAAGGAGAGGGGAGCGGCGTCCGTGAAGCTTTGTTCCCTACTTAGTAAGCCTGACCGCCGTAAGGTGGAAATTCCCATTGATTACTTAGGATTTACCATTCCCGATGAATTTGTGATTGGCTATGGTCTCGATTATGCAGAACGTTACCGCAATCTGCCTTTTGTGGGAATTTTGGACGAATCTGTTTACTTATAAGATACTTCACCCATATTTGGTGTTACAATAAAAATGCAGGAGGTTTTTTAGTGAAAAAACATTTTAAGAACATTGGTTTCTATGTGTTATTACTTGCAATCTTTATGATTGTAATATCGGTATTGACTACCGGTTCCGAAATAGAAGCAATCAATTATTCCGATTTTGTAAAGTCTTATAAAGATGGTCAAATCCGCTCGATCGAATACCATCAAGGCGAGAGCCGCATCGAAGGACTTCGCAATATCAATGGTCGTGAAAAACGCTATGAAGTGATTATCCCCAGCTTGGAAACAATGAACCAAGATTTGGATACAATCGCAGATATGACTGAAGACGTTGAAGACAGAAATCAATTAACCTACAAAGTAATTCAGCCTCAGGAAGCACCTTGGTGGTTTGCGTTGATTTCCCCCTTAGGGTTGATTATTATTGCGGTTTTATTCTGGGTGTTCTTCCTTCGTCAGTCCGGAGGCGGTGGCGGAGCAATGTCTTTCGGTAAAAGCAAGGCGAAAATGACAGACCCCTCCAAAACCACGGCAACCTTTGCTGATGTGGCAGGTGCCGATGAAGAAAAAGAAGAGTTAAAAGAAGTGGTAGACTTTTTGAAAAATCCCGAAAAGTACCACGATATTGGTGCAAGAATTCCCAAAGGCTTGCTTCTTGTGGGGCCTCCGGGTACCGGTAAAACCTTGCTTGCAAAAGCTTGTGCAGGGGAAGCAGG
>JAFYVF010000011.1 GCA_017549265.1 Clostridia bacterium | reverse complement strand
CTCAGTATCCCTTAGGCGTTTATAAAGATAAAGGTGCGAAAGGAGACGAATAATATGCAGAAAGAATTTATTATTTCCGGTTTTGGCGGACAGGGCATTCTGTTTATCGGAAAACTCCTTGCTTACACCGGTATGAAAAATAATTACCAGGTATCCTGGCTCCCGTCTTACGGTCCCGAAATGCGTGGCGGTACTGCAAGCTGTAATGTTATCATTTCTGATGATGCTATTGGTTCTCCCTTAGTAACCGAAGCAACTGAAGTAATTGCAATGAACGGTCCCTCTTTTGTGAAATTTGAAAAGAGCGTAGCAAAAGGCGGCACCTTATATTATGATAGTTCTTTGGTTCAGCCCACTCCCACTCGTGATGATATCAACTATGTGGGCGTGGAAGCAACCAAACTGGCAACCGAAATGGGCATGGGAAAATTAGCAAATATGTTCTTAGTAGGTAAAGTGTTAAAAGAATCCAAAGTGTTTGAATTAGATGTGGTTTTTGAAGCGTTAAAAGGTTTGGTTCCTGCAAAGAAACCCGAACTTTATGACTTAAATAAAAAAGCCATCGAAGCAGGCGCAAACTTATAATTCTTTTGATTTTTAGAAATACTTCATTCAGCGGAGGGAATATCCTTCCGCTGAATTTGTAACAAGCGAGGAAATTCTATGAACTTTGTTTCAGAAAATTTAGCAGTGAATGAGCAGGGACATCTCACCATTGGTGGGGTGGACGTGATGATACTCAAAGAAAAATACGGCACTCCTCTTTATGTGATGGACGAAGATATGATTCGTACCCATCTTCGCACCTATCGGGATGCCTTAGATACCTATTATAACGGAAACGGACTGGCTCAGTTTGCCTCCAAAGCTTTTTGCACCAAGTATATGTGCAAAATTGTGGCGGAAGAGGGATTGGGTTTGGATGTAGTATCAGGCGGTGAGCTTTATACTGCATTATCTGCCAACTTTCCTGCGGATAAAATCTGTTTTCACGGTAATAATAAAACCAAGGATGAGCTTTCCTTTGCTATCGGTCACGATGTTGGCACCATTGTGGTGGATAACATCTATGAATTGGAGCAGATTGATAAAATCGCAGGAGAATTGGGCAAAGTGCAGAATGTGATTTTCAGAATCAAACCCGGCATTGATGCTCACACTCACGATTTTATTATGACAGGTCAGATTGATTCCAAATTCGGGTTCGCATTGGAAACAGGCGAAGCGTTGTCTGCAGTGGAAGCGGTGAAGGACAAAAAGAATATCTGTTACAAGGGCCTTCATTGCCATATCGGTTCTCAGATTTTTGATGTGCATCCTTTCCGTGAAACTGCCAAAGTGATGATGAAATTCATCAAAGAAATTAAAGATAAACTGGGTTTAGATACTGAAGAACTGGATTTAGGTGGCGGTTTTGGTATCCGTTATGTGGAATCCGATGATCCCATTGCCTATGATTTATATATCAAAGCAGTTTCCGAGGAAGTGAAGACTTGTGCAGAATCTTTCGGGATTGCTGTTCCCAAAATTTTAATGGAGCCCGGTCGTTCTATTGTGGCACCTGCAGGGATCACTGTGTATGAAGTGGGTTGTGTGAAAGAAATCCCCAATATCCGCACCTACGTGTCGGTAGATGGCGGTATGGCAGACAATCCCCGTTATATTATGTATGGCGCAGAATATTCTGCAGTGCTTGCAAACAAAGCGGATAAAGAGGCTGATTGCACCTACACCGTTGCAGGTAAATGTTGCGAATCAGGAGACATTTTAATTGAAAAAGCAAAACTTCCCAAGGTGGAAGTGGGTGATACCCTCTGTGTACTTGCAACAGGAGCTTATAACTACTCTATGGCATCCAACTACAACCGTATCCCCAGACCTGCGGTGGTTATGGTATCCGGTGGTAAGGATAAACTCGTTGTAAAACGAGAAACCTACGAAGACTTAATTAAAAATGATTTATAATGTTTGGAAAGGAGACTTTTTGGTATGGAACTTACAAACTTTCAGGAAGATGTGTTAAATCAGGAAATCCCCGTATTGGTGGACTTTTTTGCAACCTGGTGCGGACCTTGCAAAATGCTTTCACCCGTGTTGGAAGAATTGGATAGTGAATATGGCAGCAGAGTAAAAATTGTGAAAATTGATATTGATAAACATATCGAGCTCGCTCGTCAATTCCGAGTAGCAACCGTTCCCACCATGATGATTTTTGAAAACGGAGAAGCAAAAGAAACCGTGATCGGTTATCATAGCAAAGAAGAACTGGTTGATTTATTAGGTTTATAAAAGCAAACGAAAAAATAGCCTACAAGGATATCCTTGTAGGCTATTTTTATGAGTTATTGTATCAGATTTGATAGTAGAATTACAATGTGGTAAATGATGGGAGCGTACAAAATGGCAGGCAGGTAATCTGCTACCTTGATTTTGGTAATTCCCATCAGATTGGTGCCAATCATCATAATCAAAATGGAGCCTACCGAGGTCATTTCGTTGATGGCACCTGCACCCATAAAGGGCGCAATCAGTCCTGAGAGCAGTACCAGCCCACCTTGAATCACAAGCACCGAAACTGCTGCCAACATCACGCCGATTCCAAGCGTGGATGCAAGCATCATAGAAGACACCAAATCAAGAGTTGCTTTGGTCAAAAGAATGGTGCAATCACCGCTTACTCCTGCATCAATGGAGCCTGTTACCGTCATAGAACCCACGCAAAAGAGCAAGGTTGCGGTGATAAGTCCTTCCGAAACGGATGCTTTTTTTCCGTTCTTTTTGAATCTTGCTTCTATATTCTCGGAAAATTTCGTGATGGCACCGTCAATATTGGCAAGAGTTCCCGTAATCACGCCAAGCACAATTGAGGCAATGATAATCAGCACATTTTCTCCGCATAAGCTTCCCGAAATACCGATATAAAGGGTGCAGGCACCCAAACCAATCATAGTGGCATTGCTCACTTTTTGGGGGATTGCTTTGCGAAATAACAGTCCGATACCGGAACCTAAGATGACCGTCAGCACATTTACAAGTACGCCTAACATTTAAAAAACCTCTGTTTACAGTTTATTGATATCTTCTTCCGCAATCAATTGGAAGCCTGCATCGGTTAATGCAGTTTCCGCAACTTGATTGTTTTCCACTCTTAACACCACATAAGCGTGTTTTTCGGTGCGGGTCATAAATGCGTAAAGATATTCCACATTGATATCCGCCTTGTCAAGCACGGTAAGTGCTTCGGTGAGTTTGCCGGGTTCATCCCCGATTTTAACCCCCACAACATCCACAACCTTAATCAGATACCCTTGTTCTTTTAACACGGTTTCTGCATTGGTTTCGTCATTCACAATCAGACGAAGGATACCGAAATCTTCTGTTTCTGCAATAGAAAGGGCACGGATATTGATATTATTTTTGGAAAGTGCATCGGTAACATTCACGATACTTCCTTTTTGGTTGGGTACAAATACGGTTAACTGTTTGATAGCCATTGTTATCGTCTCCTTTTTTAAATCAGTTTACGTTTATCAATCACACGAACTGCTTTGCCTTCGCTTCTTGCGATGGTTTTGGGTGCCACCAAATGAACGGAGGGATTGATGCCCAGCATAGTTTTCATTGCACCTGCAAGTGCTTTTTCCATGGCAAGTACATCTCTCACTTTATCGGTAAACTGTTCTGCCGACATTTCCACATTCACTTCAAAGGTGTCGGTGTTGTTTGCTCTGTCCACAATAATCTGATAGTTGGGCTGATAGCCTTCGTTTAACAAAACAGTTTCAATCTGAGAGGGGAACACGTTTACGCCGCGGATAATCAGCATATCGTCGGTTCTGCCCATGGGTTTTGCCATTTTGATAAGAGTTCTGCCGCAAGAACATTTTTTTCTGGAAAGCACGCAGATATCTCTGGTTCTGTATCTGAGTAAGGGGAACGCTTCCTTATCCAAGGAGGTGAAAACAAGTTCTCCTTTTTCGCCTTCGGGAAGCACTTCGCCTGTATCGGGGTCGATAATTTCTGCAAGGAAGTGGTCTTCGTTAATGTGCATACCGGTTTGTTCTTCACATTCAAATGCAACACCGGGGCCGCTTGTTTCGGTCAGACCGTAAATATCATAAGCTTTAATGCCCAAAGTTTCCTGAATATTCTGGCGCATTTCTTTGGTCCAGGGTTCTGCTCCGAAGATTCCGGCTTTTAGGGGAATATCTTCCGGTTTGTAGCCTTGTTCTTTTAAGGTTTCGCCGATATATGCCGCATACGAGGGGGTGCAGCAGATAATGGTTGCGCCCAGGTCTGTCATAAACTGAATCT
>JAFYVF010000119.1 GCA_017549265.1 Clostridia bacterium | reverse complement strand
ATTCCTGCATTTTCCGTGCAGTTTAACATTGAAAGCTTCTCCGAGCCCATGAATCCGGGCTTCTTGGTGGGCAGATTTACAAAGATGATGGAGGATAGAAAAGATGCCGTTAAATAAAGAAATCAAAAAAGTTTTAGTCATCGGTTCCGGCCCCATTATCATTGGTCAGGCAGCAGAGTTTGACTATGCAGGCACCCAGGCTTGTCGTGCTTTAAAAGAAGACGGTCTGGAAGTTGTTTTGGTAAACTCCAACCCTGCAACCATTATGACCGACAGCAAAATGGCTGATAAAATCTACATTGAGCCTTTAACTCTGCCCGTTATCAAAAGAATTATCGAAAAAGAAAAGCCGGATAGCTTACTCTCCACTTTAGGCGGTCAGACAGGCTTAACCCTGTCTATGCAGTTGGCAAAAGAAGGCTTTTTGGACAAGCATAACGTAAAATTACTGGGCGCAAATCCTGAAACCATCGACAAAGCGGAAGACCGTCAGATGTTTAAGGATATGATGGAAAAAATCAATCAGCCCGTCATCCCCTCCAAGGTTGTAAACACCTTGGAAGACGCGCTGGATTTTGCACATTCCATCGGCTATCCGTTAATTATCCGTCCCGCTTTTACCTTAGGCGGTACCGGCGGCGGTATTGTTAATAACGAAGAAGAAATGATTGAGATTACCACTAACGGTCTTCGTCTTTCTCCCATTACCCAGGTTTTGGTGGAAAAATGTGTGTCCGGTTGGAAGGAAATCGAATTTGAAGTAATCAGAGACAGTAAGGGCAACTCCATCACCGTCTGCAGTATGGAAAACTTAGATCCTGTTGGTGTTCACACCGGTGACTCCATCGTTATCGCACCTGCGGTTTCTCTGTCTGATTACGAATATTCCATGCTCCGCCGTGCAGCATTGGATATTTTGAACGAATTAAAAATTGAAGGTGGCTGTAACTGTCAGTTTGCATTAAATCCCAACAGTTTTGAATATGCGGTAATCGAGGTAAACCCCAGAGTTTCCCGTTCTTCTGCATTGGCTTCCAAAGCAACCGGTTATCCCATCGCAAAAGTTGCTGCAAAAATCGCAATCGGTTATCAGCTGGATGAAATTTTAAATGCAGTAACCGGCAAAACCTATGCTTGTTTTGAACCTGCCATTGACTATGTGGTAGTAAAATTCCCCAAATTCCCCTTCGATAAATTTGTGTATGCAAAACGTGATTTAGGTACTCAGATGAAGGCAACAGGGGAAGTTATGGCAATCGGTGCCACCTTTGAAGAAGCCATTATGAAAGCAGTCCGCGGTGCAGAAATTTCCAAGGATTCTATGCGCCATAAAGACTTGGTTGGCTTATCCGATGAGGTTATCAACGAAAAACTTTATCAGTGCAACGACGAAAGAATTTTCGTGGTGTATGAAGCCATCACCCGTGGCGTTTCTATTGACACCATCTATGATATCACCAAAATTGACCGTTGGTTCTTATCCAAGCTCTATAATCTTTACAAGATGGAATGTCGCTTGAAAGAAGAACCCTTAACCCGTGAACTCCACTTAGAAGCAAAGAAAATGGGCTTTTTGGATAAGGTGATTGAAAACTTATCCAATCAGAAAATTCCTGAAAAAATCTATGCTTCTTATAAGATGGTAGACACCTGTGCAGGGGAATTTGATGCACAGACTCCCTACTTCTATTCTTCCTATGAAGAAGCCAACGAAGCAAGAGAATTTATTGATAATAACCCCACCGACAAGAAGACCATCATCGTATTCGGTTCCGGTCCCATCCGTATCGGTCAGGGGATTGAGTTTGACTATGCTTCCGTACACTGTGTATGGGCGCTTCAGGAAGCAGGTTACGAAGTGGTTATCGTAAACAATAACCCCGAAACCGTTTCCACCGACTTTGACACTGCAAACCGTCTGTACTTTGAACCCTTGAATCCCGAAGACGTGATGAACGTGATTCACACCGAAAAACCCTACGGCGTGGTGGTTGCATTTGGTGGCGGTACTGCTATTAAATTAACCAACTTCCTGCAGGAAAACGGGGTAAGAATTTTAGGTACCAGTGCAGACAGCATTGATATGGCGGAAGACAGAGAACGTTTTGATGATTTACTTGAAAGACTTAATATTAAGAGACCGCAAGGCTTCACCGTGTTAACCGAAGAAGAAGCGCTGGAAACTGCCAACCGTATCGGTTATCCCGTGCTGATTCGTCCGTCTTACGTATTGGGCGGTCAGAATATGATTATTGCTTGGAACGATAACGATACCAAGGAATATATGAAAATTATTCTGCACGGTCTGGACGAAAACCCCATTTTGATTGACAAATATTTAATGGGTACCGAAATCGAAGTTGACGCCATCTCCGACGGGGAAGACATTTTAATTCCCGGTATTATGGAACATATTGAACGTGCTGGGGTACACTCCGGTGACTCTATCGCAGTTTATCC
This sequence comes from Clostridia bacterium, assembly GCA_017549265.1. Lineage (GTDB taxonomy): Bacteria > Bacillota > Clostridia > UMGS1840 > UMGS1840 > SIG452. The sequence continues at coordinate 2,147 of JAFYVF010000119.1, read as the reverse complement.
GGCGTTTAACTTAGACGTTCCCATGATTCAAAAAATCATTGATTCCACCAAGAAATTAGCCGTTGCGTTAAATACCAAAGGTCTGGTAAACATTCAGTATTTAGTATATGATAACGAACTGTATGTCATCGAAGTAAATCCCAGATCTTCCCGTACCGTGCCCTATATCAGCAAAGTAACCAAAGTGCCTATGATTGACTTGGCAACCCGTGCAATGCTGGGCGAAAAATTAAAAGATATGGGTTACGGCACCGGTCTTTACAAAAATTCTCCCTATGTGGCAGTAAAAGTGCCTGTGTTCTCCTTTGCGAAGCTCTTAGGGGTGGACATTCACTTAGGGCCTGAAATGAAATCCACCGGGGAAGTATTGGGTATCGGCGCAAACTTGGAAGAAGCTCTGTATAAAGGCTTAATCGGAGCAGGCTATCAGCTCCATAAAAAAGGCGGTGTGTTCATCTCCGTAAGAAATTCCGACAAAGCGGAAATTTACGGCGTGGCAAAAGGATTCCATGACCTTGGATTCACCGTGTATTCCACTCACGGCACTGCAAAAGTGCTTTCCGATGCAGGTCTTCCTGTGATTCCCGTGGATAAAATTCACGAAAACCAAGAAAACAACACCTTAACCTTAATTGAAAGCGGAAAAGTAAACTTTGTTGTTTCCACCTCCGCAAAAGGTAGACTCCCCGAACGTGACAGCGTAAAAATCAGAAGAAAAGCGGTAGAACGAAGCGTTCCCTGCTTCACCTCTATCGACACTGCAAACGCTGTTATCAACTCCATGAAGGGTAAATATTCCGAACAAAGCATTGAGATTGTGGATATCAACAATATGCGTGAAGAAAAAATCGCTGTGGAATTCACCAAAATGCAGAGTTTGGGTAACGATTATATCTATTTTGATTGCTTAGACAAGCAGATTGATAACCCCGAAGCACTGGCAATTCGCCTCTCCGACCGTCATTTCGGCATCGGCGCAGACGGTGCGGTGGTGATTGAAGCTTCCAAAACTGCAGATGCAAAAATGAGAATCTTCAATGCAGACGGCACCGAAGGCAGAATGGGCGGAAACGCTATCCGTTGCGTGGGTAAATATCTGTACGACAAGGGCATTGTTCCCCGTGAAGATATGGAAATTGAAACCTTAAGCGGTGTGAAAAAACTGAAAGTTTACACCATGGAAGGTGAAGTGGTGGCAGCCCGCGTGGATATGGGCAAGGCAGAAACCAAACCCGAACTGGTTCCCGTGGTTTCCGATAAAGAACTGGTAATGAACGAACCCATCAGCGTGGCAGGCGAAACCTTCAACATCACCTGCGTTGGTGTGGGCAATCCCCATGCAGTTGTATTCACCGATAATTTAGATACCGTGAACCTCGAAAAAATCGGTTCCGAACTGGAACAGAATCCCATGTTCCCCGATCGAGTAAACGTGGAATTTGTTACCGTGATTGATAAAAATACCCTGAAAATGCGTGTTTGGGAACGTGGTATCGGCGAAACCTTAGCTTGCGGTACCGGTGCCTGCGCAGCAGCTGTTGCAGCAATTTTAAACGGTCACTGTGAAAAAGATACCGACATCACCGTAAAACTCCCCGGCGGAGATTTGAAGATTCGCTATACGGATGAAACGCTGTATATGACCGGTCCGGCTGTAAAAGCATACGAAGGAGTCATTTCTCTTTAGAGGAATGAATAATGAAAAATGAATAATGAAGAATTTCGGTGGCAGGCAAAGCCTGCATTAGAATGCGCCCTATGGGCGCCACCGCAACTATTCACTATTCATTCTTCACTTTTCACTAAAACAAAAAAGAATGCTATCATTTGATAGCATTCTTTTTGTTTTATTTTACAATTGTTACTTCGCCGTTTTGGTAATCTGCCGTAAAGGTTTCGCCGGAGAGCAATTCGCCCGAAATGAAAAGATCTGCAATTTTGTCTTCCACTTCACGTTCAATCAAGCGGCGAAGGGGTCTTGCACCGAATTTTTCATCAAAACCGTTTTCGATGAGATATTCCACTAATGCATCGGTAAAGGAAACATACAGTTTCTTATCACGAAGATTTTTCTCAATATCCGAGAGCATAATGTGGGTAATTTTCTTAAGTTCTTCTTTGCCCAGGGGTTCAAACACCACAACTTT
>JAFYVF010000118.1 GCA_017549265.1 Clostridia bacterium | reverse complement strand
GGCGGTGCATACACACCGTCATCAATGGTCATACGGAAGGATTTATCAAAATATACGGGGTCCTTGTCGTGCCAACGATACAGAAGGAATCTCTGTTGCACATTGTATTTTTCACGGCAATCTCCCAGAATCGCATACAAACCTGCATACAAACCGCTATAAGTCTGATACCATTCGGGAATGGTGTCATTTCCGAATGCATAGGAACCGCAGAAATAGTCCTCGGTACCGGTATAGTTGATGGAAGGATAGGTTTCCCCGTCAATATACATTTTCGGTTCCCCTTCGCACCAGCACCAACTGGTTCCGTTTAAGCCGACTGCAAAAAACAGTCCTGCAAAGTATCCTTTTCCCTCCACATTGCCAAGCACTTCGTAGGCTCTGCCTTTTTGCACAGGATGTTCCTGGCGGTAAACTGCGTGAAAATAGCCGCTATCTTCGGGAATTTCACCGTAATATCCTGCCACTTCGTAGAACAAGCTGATGGCGTTGGTTCCACGGTTTTCAATGGTAATTTTGCAATGTTTACGAAACGGCATTTCCCAATAACAGTTGTATCCGCGGGTAGGTGCCAGCATTACCTTGGAAGAATTCAAGGTGATAATTTTATGGTCACGATCCACTCTTACATAAGATTCATCGTAGGGATAACCAAAGAATGCAGAAGCAGGTGCTTCCACTGAAGGATACTCTGCATTGTCCCAATACATACGGATAATCGCTTCGTGACCAAGCAAACCGCCAATCCAGATATGGTTAATCATACCGGGACCGTCGGTGTCCACGATGGCCATGGTTTCCCCCGGCTCTAACATAAAACGGGGATTTAATTTTTCGCAGTCTTTTCCACGGGTACCGCCGTTACGGGCGCCGGTGGGATTTTCTGCAGAAAAAGAAAAGCTGACACGATTCGCAGGAATTCTACACATACTATTTTCTCCTTATCTTCATTCCCAAAAAGGGAAAAACATTCCATTTTTGTCAGTATAGCACACCCCATTTCAAATTGCAATAGGTTTCGGGAATTCAGGCAAATATTCGCCCCCCACTTTCTCACATTTTCCCTTGACATTCTCTTACGGTTATTTTATAATAACCGTAAAATCCACCAACATTGTAAGGGAGACAGCATTATGGAACTAAAAAACAAGAAAATGGTCTTTTTAGGTGACAGCATGACAGAAGGCGTGGGCGTGGTTGATAAAGAAAACAACATCTACTGGCAACGCTTCCGTCAGGACGGTTGCGAAGTGTACGGCTACGGCATCGGCGGTACCCGTATTGCCAAACAGCAAACTCACCTGTTTGCAGACTTCGACCATCCCTTTTTCAGAACCCGTGTGCCCCAGATGGAAGAAGATGCCGACATTATTATCGTGTTCGGCGGCTCCAACGACTATGGTCACGGCGATGCGGCATTAGGCACAATGGATGACCGTACCGACGACACTTTTTACGGTGCGTTGCATCTTCTGTATCAGGATTTAATCAACAAATACCCCAAGGGAACCATCGTGGTTTTAACTCCCATGCACCGTCCCGACGAAGAACGGGTATACAATCAGATTTTCATCCGTAGCTTAACCAACCTGGAAGGTTATGTGAAAATTATTGAGGAAGTTGCCGCATACTACAGTCTCCCCGTGTACGATGTATACAGAAAAAGTGGCGTAAATCCGTCAATCCCAGCCATTAAAGAACTCTACTTTGCAGACGATGTTCACTTAAACGACAAAGGTCACGAACTGTTATACGAAAAATTAAAAGCATTCTTGCTGGGATTGTAAAGGGTTAGCACTATGGAATTAAAAGGTAAAAAACTGGTCTTTTTAGGCGACAGTATCACCGAAGGAATCGGGGTTGAAAATCCCGACAACATCTATTGGAAACGATTTGAAAGCGACGGTTGCCAAGTGTATGGCTACGGCGTGATGGGCTCTAAAATTGCCAAACAGCAAAGCCATTTCACCAAAGATTACGACCACAAGTATTTTCGTTCCCGTGTTCCCGAAATGGAAACAGATGCCGACATCGTGGTGGTGTTTGGCGGCTCCAACGATTTTGGTCACGGCGATGCGGTGATTGGTCATATGTGGCACCGCACCGACGACAGTTTTTACGGTGCATTGCACCTTTTGTATACCGATTTAATCAACAAATACCCCAAGGCAACCATCGTGGTGGCAACACCTCTTCACCGTCCCGACGAACAGCGGGAATGGAACGAAATCGGTCTCAGAACTTTTCTACCCCTGGAAGGCTATGTAGAGATTATCAAAGAAGTGGCCGCATACTACAGCTTCCCCGTGTGGGACTGTTATCGTAATTCCGGCATCAATCCGTCATTGGAACCTATCAAAAAATATTATATGGCAGACGGCGTACATCCCAACGACGACGGTCACGAAATTCTCTATCGCCGTTTAAAAGGCTTTTTACAAAGCATATAGAAAGGACAGCATTGTTATGGAATTAAAAGGGAAAAAACTGGTCTTCTTAGGAGACAGTATTACATACGGAACAGGCAAAGGCTTCACCGATGCAAGTTATGTGTATTGGAGACAGCTGGGCAAATACGAAGAATGTGAAGTGCACGGTTACGGCGTCAGCGGTTCCCGTATTGCCAAACAGCAAACCGAACATCAACACGCTCATATCACCGAATTTGACGACAAATATTTCCGTTCCCGTGTTCCCGAAATGGAAGAAAATGCAGATATCGTGGTAGTGCTTGGCGGTTCCAACGACTACGGTCACGGCGATGCCGCATTAGGAAAAATGGAAGATCGCACCGATGACACTTTTTACGGGGCGCTCCATTGCCTCTATTCCGATTTGTTGGAAAAATACCCCAAAGCCACTATTGTGATTATGACTCCTCCCCATTGTCTGGAAGAAAATAAATTGTATAATGGTATCGGTCTTCGTAATCAGACCAATCTGGAAGGTTATGTCAACATCATCAAGGAAGTTGCCGCATACTATAGCTTCCCCGTGTTGGATTTATACCGCACCCTGGGAATCAATCCTCAGGTGGAACTGATGCAGGCACTCTATATGCCTGACGGTGTGCATCCCTCCAACCACGGTCACACCTTAATCTATCGCAGACTGAAAAACTTTTTGGAAAATCTTTAAAAAAGGAATCAAAAAAAATGGAATTACAAAATAAGAAAATTCTGTTTTTGGGAGACAGCATCACCGAAGGTGTTGGCGTGTCAACTCCCGACAAACTGTATTGGAAACGGTTTGAAAATGACGGCTGTGAAGTATATGGTTACGGCATCAGCGGTACCAGAATTGCCCGTCAGGTGTCTCTTCATATCTATCCTTATGTGGACGACAACTATTTTGTCACCCGTCTGCCCCAAATGGAAGCTACTGCCGATGTGGTGGTGGTATTCGGCGGCACCAACGACTTTGGTCACGGCGATGCGGCGTTAGGCAAAATAGATGACCGAACCGACGACACTTTTTACGGTGCAACACACAATCTGCTCATTTCCTTACAAGAAAAATACCCAAATGCAACCATTGTAGTAATGACACCTCTGCACCGCTTAAACGAAAGCCGTTATTATAACGACCTGAATATCCGCACCGTAGGCGATTTACAAACCTACCGCAATATTTTAGCAGAAGTGGCAGAGTATCACAAAATCCCCGTCTTGGATTTATATAACCTCTGCCCCATCAATCCCGAAAACAGCGATCACCAAAAACAGTATATCCCCGACGGCCTCCACCCCAACGATAATGGACACGAGGTAATTTATCAGATGCTGCGGGATTTGTTGGTGGCGTTGTAGAAATAGAAAATAAACATAATAAACTGAAAAGGCAGAAACGAAAAAATTCGTTTCTGCCTTTTATCATATCAATAAAGATAATCATTATCCCTATATAATACCAAAACTATTTTTTGAATACAAATAAATACTCATGGGCAATCAGCAAAAAATTATATTTCACGCTATTGGTTTTCCAATATCCCGTTGCTTTGCAATTATGCTGTTCTTTGATAATCAATTCTTTCAACTTAAAGCCTGCATCCTGAAAAATTCGCATCACATCAAAAGACAGTGGTACCATATGGCCTTTCTGACGGGTGTCCCCCATCAGAATAGCACAAAACTTATCCTTTTTCAAAACACGATAACTTTCCGATGC
>JAFYVF010000117.1 GCA_017549265.1 Clostridia bacterium | reverse complement strand
TTCCCGAACCTTTGGGTGCCACCAAAAACACATCTACCTCTTTGGGCGGAACGATGCCGGTTTTTTCATGAAATGTAACGCCAAAACCGTGTGAAAAATACAAGGACTTTCCTGCAGTTAAACGTTTTTTCATGGTTTCCCACGCTTGTATTTGCCCAGCATCTGATAATAAATTCATCAGCAAAGTGCCTTTTTCGCAGGCGGTTTCCACTTCGAAAAGAGTTTCATTTTCTACCCAACCATCAGCAAGTGCTTTGTCCCAACTCTTTGTCCCTTTTCGTTGTCCTACAATTACTTTTACGCCATTATCTTTCAAATTTAAGGCTTGTCCCGGACCTTGCACGCCGTATCCAATGACTGCAACAGTTTCGTTTTTTAATATTTCTCTTGCTTTCTCTAATGAAAACTCTTCTCGTGTTACGACATTTTCCAGTACGCCGCCAAAATTTAATTGTGCCATTTTATATTGTATTATTTTTTTTAATTGATTTCTAATTCTTTTAAATAAGTGCTTAATTCTTTCATTGGTTTGGTAACTGCTACTCTTCCTGAGCGGGCAAATTCCAGAATACCAAAGGGTTTCAATTTCTCAAATAAAACCTGTGTATCTGCTTTGTGCCCTGTTTTTTCAATGACGATAAAATCGGGATCTACGGTGAGAACTTTGGCACTATTTTCTCTAACCACTTGCTCTACATTGTTGGATTTAAGTTCTGTTGTTTTGATTTTATATAACGCAATTTCCTGATGTACTACTTCATTATCTTCGTGTACAAAGGCTTTCAGAACATCAATTAATTTGTCGATTTGCCCAACAACTTTATCTATTTGTTCTCTGTTTGTTCTCAAAACGATAGTGTAACGGTGCACATTTTTAACCTCTGTTTCAGAAGCGGTGATGCTGTCAATATTCAAATGTCGTCTTGTAAATATGATGGTGATGCGGTTGAGCATTCCGATTGTATTTTCCGTAAATATGGATACGGTAAATGTTTTGTTCATTGTTTCCATTTTATCCGTTTTATAATTATTGTAATCTTATTTCAGCTACCGAAGCACCTGTTGGCACCATCGGAAAAACATTATCTTCTCTGGCAACTTTGACTTCCAACAGGTACGCATTTTCTGTGTTTAAAAGTTGGTCTAATGCGTTGTTCAAGTCCTCCTGTCTTTCAACTTTTTGACCTTTGATGTTGTAAGAGGCTGCCAAAGCCACAAAATCAGGACTTTGAATGTCGGTAAACGAATATCTTTTTTCAAAGAACATTTGTTGCCATTGCCTCACCATTCCCAAATAACCATTGTTTAAGATGATGATTTTCACGCCGATATTATTCTGCATCATGGTTCCTAATTCCTGCAAGGTCATTTGAAAACCACCATCTCCAATGATAGCTACGACTTGTTTTTCCGGATTTGCCATTTTTGCTCCAATAGCGGCTGGAAGTGCAAAACCCATCGTTCCCAATCCGCCAGATGTAACATTACTTTTGGTTTGATTATACTGATAGAACTGTGCCGCCATCATTTGGTGCTGTCCCACATCGGTTACAACGATTGCATTGCCCTTGGTTTTTTGAGAAAGTAAATCAATCACCAAATCCATTCTCAGTTCATCTGAAAATTCCTTTTCTCTATTTTCTGAAAGTACCTGTAATTCCTTTTGCTTCGCTTGATGAAATTCATCCAACCAATTTTGATGAGTTTGTTTTTCTACCAAATCTGCTAAAACGGTTAGTGCTTCTTTGGCATCGGCTACAACAGGAGCATCGGCTTTTATGATTTTATTGATTTCGGCAGTGTCTATATCAACATGAACCACTTTTGCTTGTGTTGCATACCGGGAAACATCACCTGTAACACGGTCGTCAAAACGCATTCCCACGGCAAGCAACACATCGCACTCATTGGTTTTTACATTGGGTGCATAATTGCCATGCATGCCTACCATTCCAACAAATAAAGGGTGATGACTTGGAAAAGCTCCTAATCCCAAAAGCGTAGAAGCCACCGGAATACCCGTTTTTTCGGCAAAAGCCAATAATTCTTCTTCTGCATTGGAAAGCATAATTCCTTGTCCGACAATCATCAAAGGTTTTTTTGCCTCATTCAAAAACTTGGTTGCTGCTTGCACTTGATCTACATTCAATTTTGGCTTAGGTTGGTAGCTTCTCACCGATGTACACTTTTCGTAAGAGAAATCCAGTTTTTCAAACTGGGCATCTTTGGTAATATCCACCAAAACCGGCCCCGGACGACCAGACGAGGCGATGTAAAATGCTTTGGCTAAAGTGGGTGCTATATCTGCTGCTTTGGTTACCTGACAATTCCATTTGGTTACCGGCATCGAAATTCCCATGACATCGGTTTCCTGAAAAGCATCAGTTCCCAAGAGATGAGAAGCCACCTGTCCGGTGATGCAAACCAAGGGCGTAGAATCAATCAGGGCATCGGCTAAACCTGTAATTAAATTGGTGGCTCCCGGACCCGAAGTAGCAAATACAACCCCTGTTTTTCCTGAAGTTCTAGCATATCCTTGAGCTGCATGTATAGCACCTTGCTCGTGTCTTGTCAAGATATGATTTACTTCTTCAAGATGATGAAACAAGGCATCATAAATTGGCATGATAGCACCGCCTGGATAACCAAATATCGTTTTTACACCTTCGGCTTTCAGGCTTTGTATCACCGCTTCTGCACCTGTTATTTTTAATTCCGTTGTTTTCATTTTTTAATTATTTATCGGTTACACACCCCAATGAAGCACTCGAAACGCATTGTGCATATTTGTACAAAACCCCTTTACTTGCTTTCAATGGAGGTTGTTTCCATGCTGCTTTTCGTTTTTCCAATTCCTGTTCAGATACTTTTAAATTGATCGTATTATTTTTTGTGTCAATCGCAATCAAATCTCCATCATTTACCAAGGCAATTGTTCCACCTACAAAAGCTTCCGGAGTGATGTGTCCTACCACAAAACCATGCGTTCCACCCGAAAATCTACCGTCGGTAATTAAAGCCACTGAATTTCCCAATCCTGCACCCATAATTGCTGAAGTTGGTTTGAGCATTTCAGGCATTCCCGGTCCGCCTCTTGGTCCGCAATAACGGATTACTACCACATTCCCGGGTTTTACTTCTCCGTTTCGCACACCATCAATCACTGCATATTCATCGTCAAATACTTTGGCTGTTCCTTCAAAATAATCGCCCTCTTTGCCACTTATTTTAGCTACACTTCCCTCGGTAGCTAAATTTCCGTAGAGCATTTGCAGATGTCCATTTGCTTTCACTGGATTTTCCAATGGAAGAAATACTTTCTGACCTTCGGTTAAATCTTCCACAGCTTCCAAATTTTCAACAATTGTTTTTCCTGTAACAGTTAAACAATCTCTATGTAATAAATTGTGTTTCAATAAATATTTCATTACTGCTGGAACACCACCTGCTTCGTGCAAATCTTCCATGAGGTATTTTCCACTTGGTTTTAAATCTGCCAACACTGGAACACGGTTACTTACCTTTTGGAAATCATTCAAAGTCAATTCCAAATCCACCGAATG
>JAFYVF010000116.1 GCA_017549265.1 Clostridia bacterium | reverse complement strand
TTTTATTGGTTACAAACAATCAGAAGATTTCCTTCCAAAACTGAAATTTCTGCAACATCATTCGTCACAATATTGCTGGTTCCGATAATATCATATTTTTCTAAAGAAGCGTTTTCCAAAGGATAGTAAAAGCCTTTTAAGGTAACTCCTTCACAAACATCAGAAAATGCATAAACGGAAACGGTATTTCCTTTTTTTCCTTTTAAAAGCAACTCAGAATCCGTGAGATAAAGTTCTGTACTTCCATCTGTTATCACCATAGGAATATCTCGGACCATAGCGTGATGGAGTAGACAAATATTGGCATAACTATGGTCAAAACGGGAACCGATTCCGCCATATACAACAATAGTCGTAGCACCTTTTGAAAAAGCAAACCGCAACGCATACAGCGTATCCGTTTCATCTTTTTCCACGGGCAATTTCACTTTTCTTAAAAAATCGGCAGGTTCCTCTGATAAGGAATCAAAATCACCCACTAAAATATCGGGCGTAATTCCCACAGCTCGGGCATGGTCATAGCCTCCGTCAGCGCAAATAATATAGTCTGCTGCATTCGCATATTCTAATAGCTTGGTTGGATTTTTACTGTCACCTGCCGCTATGATTAAAATATTCAAAATATTATTCTCCTCGCAAAATTTCAATGGCATTTTCACGGTTTTCGGCACCAAAAACAGTGCTTCCGGCAACAACCATTGTAACACCCGCTTCTTCTAATTTGCGAACATTTTCAAAATCAACGCCACCGTCAACAGATAATAAAATATCTTTCCCTTCAATCATTTTTTTGATCTCACGGATTTTCTGATAGCTTGATTCTATAAATTTTTGTCCCCCAAAACCGGGATATACAGACATCACGGTAATCATGGAAATATTCTCTAAATAAGGCTCCAACAAAGAAGCATCTGTATCGGGACTGATGGCAAGTCCAGCCTTTTTTCCATAGCTCTGAATTTTGCTGATACATTCCCTAATATCATCGGGCTGTTCCACGTGAACAGTGATATAATCAGAACCTGCTTTCGCAAAAGGTTCAATATACTTTAACGGATTATCAATCATCAAGTGAGTATCAAAGGGCAAATTAGAATGGGGGCGAATGGACGAAATCACACAAGGTCCAATGGTTAAGTTGGGTACAAAATGACCATCCATCACATCCAGATGTAAAAAATCTGCAGTACTTACCGCTTTGATTTCTCCACGTAAATCGGAGAAATCAGATGCCAACAACGACGGGGAAACTTTTACCATATTTTATTCTCCTTTCTACTTTTTGTGCCAAGGTTTAATATCTTTGATTTTTTCATAAATCTGTACGTAGCTTTGGTATCTGGAAGGAGCAATCATGCCTTCCTCCAGGGCTTGCAATACACCGCACCCTTTTTCTTTGGTATGAGAACAGCCTTTAAACTGACAAACAGTGTCCCCAAATTCCGGAAACATTTCATCCAAATTGGAAACGGCAAAATCAATTTCCAAAGAAGAAAAGCCGGGCGTATCCGCCACATAAGTGTTGGGTGCAATCAAAAACAACTCAGAATGACGGGTGGTATGCCGTCCACGAGTAATTTTGCTGATTTCTCCGGTTTTTAATTCTGCATTTTCAATCAGTTCATTCAAAAGAGAAGATTTGCCTGCTCCGGAAAAACCTGCAAACACATTGATACCGCCAAAGATGCTTTGCTTCACATCTTCGATTCCCTCACCGCTTAAAGTGCTGGTATAAATCACAGGATATCCGATACGGCGATAAATCTCACCGTATGCTTCTCCCTTTTCCAAATCTGTTTTATTGATCACAATTAACGGTTCAATCTGATACAATTCGCAAAAAACCAACAGTTTATCCACAAAAAAAGTATCGAAATCGGGCGATTTAGCGGGAGCCACAATGATAAAATGATCCACATTGGCAATACTGGGGCGAATCAGTAAATTCTTACGGGGTAAAATTGCATCTAAGCTCCCCTTTTTCTGTGCTTCAGAAACTACCGAAATCTCTACTCTATCACCAACTGTAGGCGTTATTTCATTCTTTCTGAAAATTCCTCTTGCCTTACATTCGTAACAACCATTTTCGGTTTCCACATAATAAAAACCGCCGATTCCTTTTGTAAGTAAACCGTTCAAACTGTACCTACACCTCTTTTTCGTTAGTATTACTGTTAGGATTCACTATCCTCTGATGAGTTTTGCTCTTTCTCAGTTTCCTCAGAACCCCTGTCTGTGGAAGATTCCGAAGAATCATTGGGAACAATCGGCTGTGCATCAGGTCCTTCTTTTGGAGTCGCTGTGGGCGGAGTATCAATCTCAGGAGAAGAAGACGGAGCTACCTCAGCTTCTTCCTTAGGAATCACTACTGTTAACTCAATTTCTACTGTTTTATCTTCTTTCTTGTTAATCTCTACTTCCGTATTTTTCGGAATAGATTGCTTGATAACCTCACCAATATTTTCAGTTCCTTCTTTTTCTCGCACACGAGGATTGAGCCCTAATTCACTTGCCTGAGCAATCGCTTCTTCTTCTGTCATACCAACAAAATTCGGCACAACAATAATTTCAGGCCCTGCAGAAACACGAATGGTAACGGTGCTTCCTTTTTCAGCTTTTTCCGATGCTAATGGACTTTGCTGGAACACACAACCTACCTTCACGTCTGTTGCAGATACTTCCTCAATCATATTGACTTTAAAGCCGGCATCTTCCAGCTCTTTAATAGCCTGGTCATAGCGCATCTGAAGAACATCCGGAACCCAAATCAGTTCCTCGGAGTCTTCATTTTTTACTACTTCGAGTTCCACCAATGTGGAAGTTGAAATTTCCTGGTCACCATAGGGTTCCTGTCTGAGGATAAATCCGTTTTCATAGTCGGAATCTTCCACATCGGTAATAATATACTCAAATCCAGCTCCCTCAAGATATTCACGGACGTCTTCAATGTTCTGCCCCTGCATATCTTTTAAGAAAACAAATTTCTCTTCTCCTTTTGGGGAACCGGTTCCACTGTTGAAGATAAAATTAAGGGCAAAAACAACCAGCAAAAGAACGATGAGCGTGGCAGTACCAATTGCCGTCCAAAATGCAATTTTTTCCGTTTTTTCACTGGGTTCTTTTTTCTGCTTTACAGATTGTATCTCAAAAGCTTGCACCACACTATCTTCGTCAGCCGATTCCGGTATGTTTGTTTTTGAAGAAATCACACCTTTGCGCTGAATTCTACGCTGCTCCTGAGTCTGAGCTTGAATCGACGTATCAATTTCAGAATCTTTTTTTGCTAATTTTACCATTGCCACGGTTTCCTGGATAAAAGCATCTTCGTTTTCTTTAGTGGTCAGATTCTCCACTTTTTTAAATTCCAGTAATTCTTCCGACATTTCTTTGGCACTCTGGTAACGGTTTAAAACGTCTCGCTGCATAGCTTTTGTTGCAATGCGAACCAACTCATTGGGAACAGCCAAATTTAATTCCTTAATGGAAATCGGTTCGGAACTTAAATGCATCAGTGCAACTGACACCGGGTTATCTCCATCGTAAGGAAGTTTCCCCGTCAACATTTCATACATCACAATCCCTAAAGAATATAAATCGCATCTGGCATCAATCATGATACCTTTGGCCTGCTCAGGAGAAATATAATGAACAGAGCCGATTACATCGGTATCAATTTTTTTGGTTTCATTGCTATTCACAGCTCTCGCAATTCCAAAATCTGTTACTTTGAGCACACCGTCATCGGTAACAATAATGTTTTGAGGTTTGATATCACGATGGACAATCCCGTTTTTATGGGCACATTCCAATGCAGCAAGAATCTGCAACGAGAAATTAAGCGCTACATTCCAAGCCAACACGCCATTTTTCTTGATAACATCCTTTAAGGTTGCGCCTTCCACATATTCCAGCACTATGTAATGCAGATTTTCTTCATTTCCTACATCATAAATAGAAACAATGTGCGGGCTGGACAAAGAAGCAGCCGCCTGTGACTCAATATAGAAACGCTTGATAAATTCCTTATCGTCGTTATATTCTTCCTTTAAAATTTTCACAGCAACAAAACGGTTTAAGAGGTTACATTTCGCCTTATATACCCGAGACATTCCTCCTACGCCGATTAATTCCAAAAGCTCATATCTATCGCCCAGAATTTTTCCTATCATCTTTTTATCTCCTTATTTTGAATTCAAATCGGCTTTACCGAAGAACTACTGTAATATTATCTGATCCGCCGTACTCATTGGCAAGCTTCACCAAAGCTTCGGTGGCTGCCTTACGACTGTAACGGTTAACAATTGTAAAAATTTCTTCATCCGACACATGGGATGTGAGTCCGTCGGAGCAAAGGAGAAGCTTGTCTGTCTTCTCCGTATCTAAAAAGAAAATATCCGGATACACTTCGGGCCCAATTCCGAGTGCTTTTATAATTTCATTCCTGCGAGGATGTGTTTTTGCTTCCTCCGGTGTAATCAGTCCATTTTTTACCAGTTCATACACAAAGGAATGATCCTGCGTGATTTGAGTAATTTTTTCTTTGGAAATATGGTAAGCCCGGGAATCTCCCACATTGGCGATACACACTTTTTTGGAATTTCCTACAGCCACTACCAGTGTAGTTCCCATGCCGCTCAAGGAGGCTTTCCGACAAGCGGCTTTGTAAATCTTCTTGTTGGCAAAAGAAATTGCTTTTCTTAAAGAACTCTCCGGGTCACGAAACATATCATTTTCTTTGGCATAATCTATCAGCGCTTTTACTGCCATTGTGCTGGCAATTTCACCGGCATTATGACCGCCCATACCATCGGAAACAATCATCATAAAACCTTTTTTTCCAGTTTCAAAATAAAAACTATCTTCATTTAAAGTGCGTTTTTGTCCAACATCCGTTAATCCGTGTATCATATCAGCTCACCTTCCTTTCTCTTGGTTTCTGCCCGCCGCAACTGGCCACAGGCAGCATTGATATCGGTGCCCAAAGTTCGTCTTACCGTGGCATTTAAGCCACCGGACACCAGCATCTGCTGAAATTCTGCAATTCGTTTTTTTTCAGAGGGAGACATACTGCCCCGCGCCGGATTTACCGGAATTAAATTCACGTGACAAAGCATCCCTTTTAAATGCCCGATGAGCTCTTTCGCATGCTCGGGCTTATCATTCACATCTTTAATCAACGTATATTCAAAGGAAACACGTCTTCCTGTTTTTTTCACATACTGTTTTACTGCTTTTAAAAGTTCTCCATACGGATACTTTTTGGAAACAGGCATTGTTTGATTACGAATGGTATCATTAGGAGCATGTAAAGAAACCGACAAAGTCAACGGAATATTCTCCTCTGCCAGGCGGTTAATACCGGGAACTAACCCGCAAGTGGATAACGAAATATGCCGATACCCGATATTGATACCATGTTCATCATTCACATTTTTTAAAAAGCGAAGCACATTCTCGTAGTTATCCAAAGGCTCACCGATTCCCATCAACACAATATTGGAAATCCGCTTCCCTTCTCCTTTGGCAGTAAAAAGCACTTGGTCTAAAATTTCGCCTGCTTCTAAATCTCTCACCTTACCACCCACGGTGGATGCACAAAAGGTGCACCCCATGTTGCACCCCACTTGAGTGGAAATACAAATACTGTAACCGTGTTTATAATCCATCAATACGCTTTCTATCGTATTGCCGTCTCCCAATTCATATAAAAACTTCACGGTACCGTCTTTTGAAACTTCTTTTTTCACAACTTTTAAATTGGAAATATAAAAATCTTCCGACAGTTCCTCAGCCATTTTTTTGGAAATATCCGTCATTTCTTCAAAGGAAGTAACCCCCAGAGAGAGCCACTTAAACACTTGTTTAGCGCGAAACTTCTGGCGGTATTTTTTTAAAAAATATTCTTCTAATTCAGAGAAAAGTAAGTTTTTGATATTCTGTTTCATAGAAGAACGCATAATTCCTTCCCTTGTTTTTTTATAAAGTAATTTTTTTAATAATTTTCTTGGGGCATTTTTCTAAGCAAATACCGCAACCAACACATTTTTCAGGGTCGATAGTTGCCAGATAGTGGTCCACTTTTACTGCCTCATTCGGACAATTTCTCTGACATAACGAACAACCGATACAGCCGGCTTGACATTCCTGTTTTACCAAAGCACCTTTATCGGTATTACGGCATTTTACCACATATTTATCTTTTGCAGAAATAATGGTGATCAGCTGTTTCGGGCATGCTTTTACACACTGTCCGCATGCGGTACATTTCTCGAAATCCACCACTGCAATTCCGTTTTTGATGCTGATAGCACCAAAATTACATACTTTTACGCAGGAACCAAATCCTAAACATCCGTTACTGCAGGCTTTATAACCACCGCCAATCATACGGGCAGCAGATTCACAATCTAAAATACCTTCATATTGGAATTTTATTTGGGCAACATCACTACAACCTTCACAACGGACAAAGGCAGCCTTTTTTTCAAACGCTTCCGCTTCCACACCTAAAATTTTGGAAATAGCAGCAGCAGTTTCTTTACCGCCTACAGGACAAACATTTGCCTTAGCTTCTCCTGCAAGAATCGCTGCGGCACACTGAGAACAACCGGCATATCCACATCCCCCGCAATTAGCACCTGGTAATGCTTCGGTAATCAGCGGTAATTTCTCATCTTGCTTCACATAAAAAATCTTGGCTGCAAATCCGAGTAACGCTCCAAAAATAAGTCCCATAGCCGAAATTGCAACAGTTGCACTTAAAATATTTGTCATAATCTATTTCCTTTCGTCTACAGTTTCATACCGGCAAATCCTAAAAATGCCATCGCTATTAAACCGGCAGATACCAATGCAATGGGCATCCCTTTCATAAAGGAAGGTATTTTAGAATTTTCCAAACGCTCTCTCACGCCTGCAAACAGCCAGATTGCCAAGGTAAAACTTAATGCGGCTGCAATCCCCGAAACCACGCTTTCTATAAAACCGTAGTCTTTTTGCACGTTTAAAATCGCAACACCCAGCACTGCACAGTTGGTGGTAATCAAAGGCAAATAAATTCCCAAAGACGCATAGAGCGGAGGACTTAATTTCATAATTGCCATTTCTACAATCTGCACAAGTGCCGCAATGACTAAAATAAAGGCAATGGTCTGCAAATACTGCAAATCAAACGGAACAAGGATGTAGGTATTTACCAACCAGGTCATGGCACTGGCTAATGCCATAACAAAGGTAACTGCCATCCCCATTGCCAACGCGGTGCTTGTTTTTTTGGATACCCCAAGGAACGGGCAACATCCTAAAAATTTAACCAAAACAAAGTTTTCCACCAAAATGGTGGTAATTAAAATAGAAAATAATTTCCCCACATCAACCATGTTTGGTGCCTCCCTTCGTTCTCATTGCCTGAATCACACCTAAAACAATACCCAACACGATAAAGCCTCCCGGGGGAAGAATCATCATAATTGCTTTAGGATAATTTGCTCCTAACACGGAAACTCCTGCCAACGTTCCATTGCCAAGAAGTTCACGGATCGCAGATAAAATTACCAATGCAACCGTAAATCCAAGTCCCATGCAAAGACCGTCTACAGCAGATTTGCCGGGCGTGTTTTTGGAGGCAAAGCTTTCCGCTCTTGCCAAAATAATACAGTTTACCACAATTAAGGGAATAAACACACCTAAAGATTCGGAGATTTCCGGTAAATACGCTTTTAATACCATTTCCACTGCAGTCACAAAACCGGCAATGATAACAATATAGGACGCAATTCTAATTTTGTCGGGAATAAATTTTCTCAAAATGGAAATAAAAAAGTTGGAACATATTAAAACCAAAGTTGCAGATAATCCCATCCCCAAACCGTTCACCACCGAGGTGGATGTTCCTAAGGTTGGACACATCCCCAGAAGCAGAACAAACACGGGATTTTCCTGAATCATTTTTTTAAAAAATGCTTTCATTTAGTTTGTTCCCTCCTTTACAAATTGAGATGCTGCTTCTTTTGCCATATCAGATGCCTGATTGATAGCGCCATTGACCGCTTTTGAAGTAATAGTGGCACCCGTCATAGCTTGAATTTCGGAAAAATCACGAGCAGGTTTCCCGTTAAACTGAGATGCAAAAGGTTCTTCTTTGGCACGAGTTCCCAGTCCCGGAGTTTCCGACATAGAAATATACTGCACACCGGTCACATGAAAATCAGCATCAAAACCAACAATCATTTCAATGTTTCCGCCATACCCTTCTTTGGTGATTACGTTCACGGCGTACCCTTTAATTTCGCCGTTTTCAGTTCCGATATAAACCGCATCACTGAATTTTTCTAATTCACAATCGGGTAAAACAGAAGCCATAGCTTCCGCCTTTTTCGTTTCGGTAAGTTCTGCAATCACCGGTGCAGTTACATAATTTAATGCGGATAATCCCAGCGCAACAACGAAACATATTACAAATAATTTGATTGCCAAAACAAGAATATTATCTTTTTTCATCTGTAAAATGCCTCCTTTATGCACCGTATTTTTTGGGAAGAATCAATTTATCAATCTGAGGTGCCAAAATATTCACAAATAAAATGGAATAACACACACCCTCAGGATAGCCGCCTTTCAAACGGATAAAGGTGGTTAAAGCCCCTGCTAAAATACCGGCAATGACATTGCCCAATCCGGTTGTGGGAGACGTGGTATAATCGGTCAGCATAAAAATACCGCCCAATAACACACCACCTGTTAACACAGAAGCAACAGGATCCCCTGTCATCAATCCCTGATAACCGAAAACCCAGCCCAACAGTGCAACGGTTGCAACATAAGAAAGAGTGGCATGCGGTTGAATAATTTTTCTTGCCAAAAGATAAATAAAACCGACGATAAGAGCCAGTGCACAAACTTCACCCATGCACCCGCCCATATTACCGAGGAACATATCCCAATGACTGAGCGATACCGCTTCCCCTGCTTTTGCTAACTTTAAAGGAGTGGCATAAGACACTGCATCTACCGTTTCTGCCTGATAATAGAAGGGCTGCACCCAGGTAGTCATAGGCAATGAGTAGGATGCCAACAGGAAGGCACGCCCTGCCAAAGCAGGATTGATAAAGTTATTACCAAGCCCACCGAACAAGCATTTTGCCACAATAATTGCAAAGAAAGAACCAACCACAGGAATATACCAGTCCACTCCAACAGGCAGGGTTAAAGCCAGCAGTGCTCCTGTGATGGCAGCACTTCCGTCAAAAATAGTGGTAGGTTTCTTAAAAATCATACACCACAAATGTTCAAACAGCATTGCAGAACAAATGGAAATGCAAATCAGAATCAAGGCTCTTAAACCAAAAATCCATGTTGCTGCTGCCACTGCAGGAATCAGCGCAATCAGCACATTCCCCATAATTTTTCCAATCCCGTCATTCGTTTGAATATGCGGTGAAGTAGACACAATCAATTTTTCATTCATACAAATCACCCATGTGCCAAAAAGGCACCTTTACTATAATCCTTTCTGTGCAGAAATTCCGGATAAACGATTCTCCTACTTTTTCGGAAGATTTGCCTTCGCAATTTTAATGGTTTGCACCAGATGTCTTCTGGAAGGACAAATATAACTGCAGGTTCCGCATTCCATACAATCTTTTAATCCGTACCGAACGGCACCGTCTAAATTACCAAGTTCTGCATTTGCCATAATCATAAAAGGCATCAATCTCATGGGACAATGCTTTACGCATCTGCCACATCTTAAGCAATCTTTTGGTTCATAATGATGGTATTCTTTTTCGGTAAAGAATAAAAGACCGGAAGTTCCTTTGATCACGGGAGCATCCAAAGTATACTGGGCAGTTCCCATCATAGGACCGCCTGCCAATACTTTTTTAATGCCGTCTGTTGTCCCGGTATATTCAGCCAAAGAGGATAACGGCGTACCAATTCTAACCAACAGATTCTGTGGATTTTCACAACCGCTACCAGACACGGTGACCACTCTTTGAATCAGTGGCATTCCGGTTCGGATTGATGTGGATATCTGTGCAGCAGATGCCACATTTTGCACCACAACACCTGCATCAATAGGTAACTGCCCTGATTTCACTTCCCGTCGTAACACTGAATCAATCAACTGCTTTTCACTGCCCTGGGGATATTTTGTTTTTACCAAGATTACTTCAATATCGAATTCTTCATTACATTTTTCTTTTAATAAATGATAAGCATCCCGTTTGTTATCTTCTATGGCGATATAGCCACGATGCACATTCAGAATTTTCATCATAATTTTTAACCCGTCGATAATATCATCGGGATGTTCCAACATCATACGATGGTCAGCAGTTAAAAACGGTTCACATTCTGCTCCGTTTAAAATGACGCAATCTGCTTGTTTTCCTTCCGGAGGAGACAGTTTAATGTGCGTGGGGAAAGTTGCTCCACCCATTCCCACAATACCGGCTTCTTTAATAGCATGTAATAACTCTTGCGGTGTCATTTTTCCGGGGTCTTTGGGGAGAATGCTTTCTGCCGGAGTATCCAAACCATCATTTTCAATGACAACAGCCAGACATTTTCCTAAACCGGTGTGCGGTCGTTCTTCCACAGCAATAACTTTACCGGAAACAGAGGCATGAACCGCAACCGATACAAATCCTTTCGGTTCCCCGATTTTCTGCCCCATTTTCACCTCATCTCCAACTTTTACCAAAGGTTCACAAGGTGCGCCGATATGTTGAGCCATCGGAATAATTACGGTATTCGGTACTGCAAGTGAAACAATTTCTTTCACTGCGGTAAGTTCTTTTTTCTCCGCAGGATGAAATCCTCCTCTGAATGTTCGTGTCATAATGCTATATCCTCCTTATGATGACGCAATTATGCTGCAGGCACCTCCACAGGAGATTCCGCAGATTGTTCCGGAATTTCCGGAACTTCCGGAACAGGTACAACAGTGGGTTCCGGGGTTATTTCAGGAACAGGAGTTACTTCGGGATTGGTACTCGGTTCCACGGAAGATGATTCTTCTCCCGGTGTAGAGGGAACCGGCGTTACAACAGGATCCTCGGTATTTTCCGGAGTGGTAGGTTCTGTTGTTTCGCCTTCTCCGGAATCGGGATCTAAAATTTCTTCGCCACCTTCAGTTCCTTCCGGATTTTCTTCCGGCGGAATTTCGGTGGGAATCCCGGTTTCTACCAATCCCAAATCAGAAGTCTGAATGATTTTCACCAACGGAATATAGTTGGAAACACCCAAATCGTCCGTACGAATCACATTGCCGTTTTCGTCTTTTACAATACGGTATGCACGTACATTCAAGCCATCATATCCCGCTTGAGTAACCACAGTTTCTCCGGGAGCTAAATTTTCATTATATTCATATTTCACACCGCGACCAATCGAACCTAAATGTTCGGTGGTGATTTCTACGGTATTATTATTTTCTTTGGTTCCCCAGATTTCCACGGTCATCACACCGTCAACCGCAAATGCTTTCACTTTGATGGGATTACTGAGGGAATTCTGGAATTTAAAGTCAATGGAACCGTAAGATACGGTAGCATCAATCCCTGATTTTGCATACGCTACCACAAAGTTGTGATTTCTTCGTTCCACAATTTTCAAATCACTGTATAACACAGCAGGATAGATGGTGGAAGAAACCTGACAAATACCGCCACCGGTACCATCAACTACCTTATCTGCTAAAAAGATTTTCGCATCTTTGAAACCGTTTTCATAAGTTCGTTTTCCAACAACATCGTTAAAGGAGAAAATATCTCCGCTGTTTAACACGGTGCCGTTTACTTTTTGTGCCGCTAATTTCACGTTGGAAGAACGGTCTACTTCCCACTCTTTATAATTGGTAGAATAAGTTGCCAAACGGTTGGGAAATGCATCTGCAGACAAATCATCCGTATACACTTGAGGATTTAAAACCGTTACCGGAACGCTGAATTCCAGTTCGCCGGATTCCAGCATTTCTGCCAATGCTTCTTCATCAATCAAAAGACCTGTCTGATGCGGAATCACCACTTTTTTACCGTCTATTTCATCAATTCTGGCATTCGTGACAGGAATGTTGATGCCTTCTGCAATTTCAGCAGCGGTCAATGCCTGTGCCGGTTTTTTATCTAATGTGTACTCCTGACGGATATTGGGGTAATGTCCTTTGATGTCTTCAAACAGTCGTTCAATATCGTAGGTTTCTACATCTCCGGAAAGCACAATTTCCGCAACATCACCATTTACGGTGTAATCAAAGCGTTGTTCCATAAAGCCTTCCTGAGCCAACAACACTTCCACAACTGTGGCAAATACATCTTCATCGGAAATCACTGCAGTGGGAATTGCCTGACTTCCCCAACGAATTGCAAAATTGGCAAAAAAGTCGTTTTTCCCTGCACCCATAATGTCTGCCATCGTTTTTTCTTTATCGATTGAAAATCCCGCAGAGTTTAGGTCTAAAGACAAAGTCGTATCAGCAACCAAAACGGTAATTTCCTTCGGTTTCTGGATTTCTTCATCTAATAAAGCAGAAATTTCCCCTTCGGTTTTTCCGCCAATATCTGCACCTTGATAGCGAACTCCTTTGGTAACCACGCCGGAATTGTAGGTATCACAAAGTGGCGGAATAACCAAAAGAAGCGCAAGAATTAACAGGATTGCAGACAGCGAAATCCAAAAAATCAATTTATTTTTTTTAGTCCAAAAGCTTTTCATCACTTCATCCCTCAAATTTTTTCAAATTTTTAATTTACTCACAAAAATAATAACTTTTCTGCTCGGGGCTAAGTTCATCCAACCCGGCTCCCAATGATTGCAGTTTAATCTTCGCAATCTTTCGGTTGATTTCTTCGGGCAGATAATGCATACCCGGCAATAATTCATCTTTATGCTCTTTTAAGTAGCGTAATGCCAATGCCTGCACAGAAAAACTCATATCCATAATTTCGGCAGGATGTCCGTCCCCTGCTGCTAAGTTTACCAATCTGCCTTCAGCCAACAGATGAATTTCGTTGCCGTTTTTTAGGGCATAAGTTTCAATATTCTGACGGGTTTCTTCGTGAGAAACACTTAAAGATAGTAAATCATTCTTATTGATTTCCACATCAAAATGACCTGCATTTGCCATCACTGCACCATTTTTCATCACATTAAAATGTTCTTTTGTGATAACATCTTTACATCCTGTTAAGGTTACAAAAATATCACCTAATTTTGCAGCGTCATCCATTTTCATAACGGTGTGACCGTCCATTACCGCTTCAATCGCCTTAATTTCATCGATTTCGGTAATAATCACTTTGGCGCCAAGACCTTTTGCACGAAGGGCTGCACCACGTCCGCACCAACCGTAACCTGCGATGACAACGGTTTTCCCTGCAACTACTAAGTTGGTGGTACGGTTGATACCGTCCCAGACAGACTGCCCTGTTCCGTAACGGTTATCGAATAAAAATTTCATCATCGCATCGTTTGCAGCGATAATGGGATATTTAATTTCACCTTTTTGTGCTAAATTTTTTAAGCGGTTTACTCCTGTGGTGGTTTCTTCGGTGCCACCAATCAGGTTGTCTGCAAGATGAGGCATTTTATGGTGGATAATATCGGTTAAATCACCGCCGTCATCCAAAATCAAATCAGGACCGTCGGATAAAGACTCTTCCAGGTGACGTTCGTATTCTTCCATAGAAACGCCATGTTTTGCACATACACGGATTCCGTCTGCACGAAGTGCTTCACACACATCATCCTGAGTGGATAAGGGATTGCATCCGGTTGCAGTTACAATGGCACCTGTGTTTTTGAGCATCTTTACAAAGCAGGCGGTTTTGGCTTCTAAATGAATACAAACAGTGATTTTTAATCCCGAAAACACCTGTTTTTCCACAAAGTCTTTTTCAATTTCGGTTAACACGGGCATAAAACGTTTTGCCCAGGCGATTTTCTTCTGACCGCTTAAAACTAAATCATTCATATCTTTTTCCCTTTATATTATCATTGTTAGATCAGGTACATCAGTTCGGATAATACCTTCCAAAAAAGTTCGGTAGCTTTTCTTCCTTCCTCCATCACTTCTTCGTGAGAAAGGGGCGCTTTGGAAATTCCTGCAGCTAAATTGGTAATTAAGGAAATGCCAAGTACATTCATCCCACAGTGATTTGCAACAATCACTTCCGGCACGGTGGACATTCCCACCATATCAGCACCTAAAATGCCAAAGGCACGAATTTCCGCAGGTGTTTCAAACTGAGGACCGCCCGTCATCACATACACACCGGTTTTATAGGGAACCCCCACTTTTTGGAAGGCAGTTTTGCAATGTTCTCTCAACTCCATAGAATATGCGCAGGACATATCGTGAAAACGAGGACCAAAGGTTTCGTCATTGGGACCAAACAAGGGACTTTGTAACCCTAATTTGATATGGTCGGAAATCACAACCAAATCCCCTGCACGAAAATCGGGATTGATGCCTCCGGTTGCATTGGTGAGAATCAGATTGGAAACACCGAGGAGCTTTAATACTCTCACATAGAAAGTTACTTCGCTCATAGAATAACCTTCATAAAAATGAAAACGACCTGACATAAAAATCACGTTTTTTCCGTTCATTTCGGCAAAGACCATTTCTCCTCGATGCCCCGGTACTGTGGAAACAGGAAAACCGGGGATTTCACTGTATGATATTGTCAATTTATTAGGCAATTTGTCGATTAAATTGCCGTAGCCGGAGCCTAATACCACGCAGGTATCGTAGGCTCCGTCAATTTTTTCCTGTAAGAAAGCTGCTGCTTTCTGATAATTAGACATTTATAATACCTCTTTTATTTGAAGTATGCTACGCCGGATTCAAAGAGTTTCATATCGAAGGAACCGTCGATATTTTTATACAAGCTATCTGCAATACGTTCAGAGTGACCCATTTTACCAAAGATTCTGCCGTCTTTGGAGGTGATACCTTCAATGGAGCATAAAGAACCGTTGGGATTGTATCTGGGATCATAGGTGGGCTTACCGTTGGGATCAACGTACTGAGTAGCCACCTGACCGTTCTTAATCAGTTCATCCAGCACTGCTTTGGGTGCGGTGAATCTGCCTTCCCCGTGAGAAATTGCAGTTTTATACACATCGCCAACCTTGGTATTTGCTAACCAGGGAGACAGATTGGATGCTACTTTTACGTCTACCATTGTCGAAATATGACGAGGAATGGTGTTAAAGGTTAAGGTAGGCCAGTTTTCGTTGGGTTCTAAGATATCGCCGTAAGGAACCAGACCTAATTTAATGAGTGCCTGGAAGCCGTTACAGATACCCAGCATCAAACCGTCTCTCTGATAGAGAAGTCTGCTGATTGCATCTTTGATTTTGGGGTTTCTTAACACTGCGGAAATGAATTTACCGCTACCGTCGGGCTCGTCACCACCGGAGAAACCGCCGGGAATCATCATAATCTGAGATTTTTCGATAGCATTCGCCATTGCTTCCACGGATTCTTCCAACATAGAAACAGTCAGGTTTTTAAATACCATAATTTCGGGTTCTGCACCTGCTTTTTCAAAGCGTCTTGCAGAATCGTATTCACAGTTGGAACCGGGGAATACAGGAATTAACACCTTGGGTTTTGCCACCTTGATGGAAGAAGTCACGATGTTTGCAGTTTTGTATTCGCAATCTGCCATTTCACCGCTAATTTCATCTGCATAAGGGGGATATACTTTTGCCAGGGGTTTTTCAAATGTGTCAGACAGCTGAGCTAAGCTGTATTCTTTGCCGTCCATCACAATGGTTTCAGATTCATTGGTAGTACCGATTAAGGTCGCGTCTAAATCTTTTTCAGTTTCTACCACGAAAGAACCGTATTTTTTATCAAATAAGCCGTCATTTTTTTCAAAGGTGAAACCAATGCGGTTACCTAACACCATTTTGGTGACTGCTTCTGCAATACCGCCGTAAGAAACAGCAGATGCAGAAATCACAGTACCGTTTGCCAGGTTTTCTTCTAACCAATGGATATTTTCCAGGAATTTATCCATATCAAGGAGTCCGTTTTCTAAAACAGGAGTTTCCAGCAGATATACTTTGGAAT
This sequence comes from Clostridia bacterium, assembly GCA_017549265.1. Classification (GTDB taxonomy): domain Bacteria; phylum Bacillota; class Clostridia; order UMGS1840; family UMGS1840; genus SIG452. The sequence goes on along the minus strand of JAFYVF010000116.1, from coordinate 17,849 downwards.
TTTTCTGTTTCATTTCCCGGGAAATAATATTTTTGGTAGAAACAGGTGCAATTGCAAAGGATACCAATGTGGGCGGAACATCCATATCATTAAAGGAACCGGACATAGAGTCTTTTCCGCCGATTGCTGCAATTTTCAAAAGTTTCTGCGCGTGGTATGCACCCAGTAACGCTGCAAAAGGTTTACCCCAACGGGTTGATTCATCACGAAGACGTTCAAAATATTCCTGGAAGGTTAAATAGGTGTCAGACAGTTTGGCACCTGCCGCAATAATTCTTGCAACGGATTCAATTACCGCATAGTATGCACCGTGGAAGGTGGATACAGAAGACAGCTTGGAATTATATCCGTAGCTCATTACGGTAGCGGTGGTGGTATCACCGTATTCTACAGGAATTTTTGCCGCCATAACATCTTCAGGAGTCAGTTCATATTTTCCGCCGAAGGGCATTAAAACAGTTGCTGCACCGATGGTGGAGTCAAAGTTTTCAATCAAGCCCTTCTGAGAGCAAATATTCAAGTCGGAGAGCATTTCGCTAAGGTCAGAGAATTCTCCGCATAATGCGTTTTTCAGTTCAATTTTGGGAACGGTAACTTTTGCCTGTTTGGAAGCACCGTTGGAATTTAAGAAGGTTCTGGACAGATTTACAATTTTGTTACCTCTCCAGTACATTTCCAGTCGATTGGTGTCGGTAACATCGGCAACTAAGGTTGCTTCTAAGTTTTCTTCATTAGCATAAGCGATGAATTTATCTGCATCACTTGCTGCCACCACAACAGCCATACGTTCTTGAGACTCGGAAATTGCCAGTTCAGTTCCATCTAAACCTTCGTATTTTTTCGGAACTTTGTCCAGCTGAATTACCAGACCGTCACAAAGTTCACCGATAGCAACAGACACACCGCCTGCACCAAAGTCATTACAACGTTTGATTAAAGTGGTAACTTCTTTCTTTCTCATCAAACGCTGGATTTTACGTTCTTCAGGAGGATTACCCTTCTGCACTTCTGCACCGCAGGATTCTAAAGATTCCATAGTGTGCGCTTTGGAAGAACCGGTTGCACCGCCGCAACCGTCACGTCCGGTTCTACCGCCTAACAAAATAATTTTATCGCCGGGCTGGGGACGTTCTCTTACTACGCTTGCTTTGGGAACAGCACCAACAACGGCACCGATTTCTAAACGTTTTGCAACATAGCCTTCGTCATATACTTCTCTTACCAAACCGGTTGCCAGACCAATCTGGTTCCCGTAGGAGCTGTAGCCTTTTGCTGCAACTTTGGAGATTTTTCTTTGAGGCAGTTTACCGGGTAAGGTATCTTTTAAGGATTTTCTCGGATCACCGCTACCGGTAATACGCATTGCCTGATATACATAGGAACGGCCGGACAGCGGGTCACGGATTGCTCCACCCAAACAAGTTGCCGCACCACCAAAAGGTTCAATTTCGGTGGGATGGTTATGGGTTTCGTTTTTGAACATAATGAGGTAAGCTTCTTTTTTGCCGTTTACTTCTGCTTCTACCTCAATGGAACATGCATTGATTTCTTCGGATTCATCCAAATTTTTAAGATAACCCATTTTTTTCAGTTCTTTTGCCGCAATGGTAGCAATATCCATTAAGCAAATGGGTTTTTTGCTTCTGCCGAGAGTTATTCTTGCATTGCAATAATCGTTATATACTTCGTTTACCAGTTCGTCTTCTACTTTGATGTCGGTTAAATGAGTTGCAAAAGTGGTATGACGGCAATGGTCAGACCAGTAGGTGTCAATCATACGAAGTTCGGTTAAAGTGGGGTTTCTGCCCTCTTCCTCTTTAAAATATTTCTGACAGAAGCAAATATCATCAAAGTCCATCGCAAATCCATAATCAGAAATCATCTGTTTTAAAGTTGCTTCGTCTGCAGTGATAAAACCGTCAATCACAGCAACATCTGCAGGTTCAGTAACCACATCAATCAACGTGGTGGGTTTTTCGGCTTTTGCTTCTCTTGCTTCTACAGGGTTAATCAGATATTTTTTGATTTCTTCTAATTTTTCATCAGACACATTTCCTAAGAAAGCATACACAGTAGCGGTTTTTACAATAGGACGTTCTTTCCCGGTGATAACCTGCACACACTGCGCTGCAGAGTCTGCTCTCTGGTCATACTGACCGGGTAGATATTCCATCACAAACGTTTTGGCATCTGCTAAGTCCACAGTTTCGTCGTACACGAAATCCTGCATCGGTTCGGAAAAGATAACATATTTTGCTTTTTCGTATTCTTCTTGGGTGATGCCGTATATATCGTAACGAACCAAAACACGAACTTTTTCCAGTTCCTTGATATTTAAGTTGTCTCTTAAGTCTTTGCAAACGGATTTTGCTGCAATGTCAAAGCCGTCTTTTTTTTCTGCATAAATTCTAAAAATTTCCATAATCTGACTCCTACTGTATCCTTTCTATTGTTCTTTTTCCAACTGATTCTTGAGGCTTTGATGATATGCTTCCACAGCACCTCTTTGAATGGTGGTAACGCCGGTAAATTCAAGATTCAAAGCTTCACCAAGCATTTCCACTGCTTGCTTGATATCGCCCATTTTTTCTAAAACACAAGCATAATTGTAATATGCTTCGGGGAAATTCGGGTTTTGATTCATCAACTCAGAATAGATTTCTTTTGCTTTTTCAAGGTCGCCTTTTTTGAAGAAACACAATCCGTAGTTATCACATATTACTGTGTTTTCGGGATTGTAGCGATAAGCTTCTTCGTTTGCCTTGGTATAATATTCCTCATCTTCCGTGAGAATTGCCATATAACCATAGGTAGCGTAAAAGTTGGTATTCACCAGACCATCACTTTTAATATCTTCCAAGATTTCTTTGGCATCGGAAAGCTCTTTGTTTTGCAGAGCAATGATTGCCGTCATACATCTTGCCTGAGCTTTTATGGCAGGCTTAATTTTAGAATTCATTAAAAGCAGGTTCAATATTTTTTTTGCTTCCCGGACTTCACCGAATTTCAATTCAGCATAGGCTACCTGAATCTGTTGAGCAGGGGTAAGTCCTTGGCTATACGCCTTGCGAAGCATCTCCATGCCTACGGAGGCATCTCCGGCTAACACTTCTTTCACACCCTTGCGGTACGGAATCAGAGACCGTTTTTGAAACAGATAAAATACCACGAATACAAACAGAATAAACCCAAGAATTTCCATTTTATTCAATCCTTCCTAACGAGATATGGCAGTAATATTAAAATTCAGCGGTTCCCACTGTTCTGGGGAACGGAATTACGTCACGGATATTGGACATACCGGTTAAATACATAATTGCACGTTCAAAACCTAAGCCGTAACCTGCATGTTTGTTGGAACCATATTTTCTTAAATCCAGATAGAATCCGTAGTCTTCTTCGTTTAAGCCCATTTCTTTCATACGTTCCAAAAGAACATCCATTCTTTCTTCTCTCTGGCTACCGCCGATGATTTCGCCAACGCCGGGAACTAAGCAGTCCATTGCAGCAACGGTTTTACCGTCATCGTTTAAACGCATATAGAATGCTTTGATATCCTTGGGATAGTCGGTAACGAAAATGGGTTTTTTGAACACGGTTTCGGTTAAATAACGTTCGTGTTCAGTCTGCAGGTCAATACCCCATTTTACGGGATACTCAAATTTTTCGCCGCATTTTTCTAAAATTTCAACTGCTTCGGTATAGGTCACTCTGCCAAAATCGGAATTTGCAACAAAGTTTAATCTTTCAAGCAGTGTCTTATCCACAAAGTTATTGAAAAATTCCATTTCTTCAGGAGCATTTTCTAAAACATAGCGGATAATGTATTTTAACATATCTTCTGCTAATTCCATATCGTCATTTAAATCTGCAAAGGCAATTTCAGGCTCAATCATCCAGAACTCTGCAGCATGGCGACTGGTATTGGAATTTTCTGCACGGAAGGTGGGACCAAAGGTATAAACCTTTTTGAACGCCATTGCATAGGTTTCCACATTCAACTGACCGGAAACGGTTAAGTTAGTGGATTTTCCGAAAAAGTCTTCGGAGAAATCAACTTTACCATCCTGCATGGGCAGTTCGTTTAAATCTAAAGTGGTAACTCTAAACATTTCCCCTGCACCCTCACAGTCACTTCCGGTGATAATGGGAGTGTGCACATACACAAAACCGCGTTCATTAAAGAACTGATGAATTGCAAATGCAACTAAGGAGCGGATACGAAATACCGCAGAGAACAGATTGGAGCGAGGACGAAGATGCGCAATCTGACGGAGGTATTCTACACTGTGACGTTTTTTCTGCAGAGGATAGTCGGGAGTGGAAACACCTTCAATGATAATTTCTTCTGCCTGAATTTCAAAAGGCTGTTTGGACTCGGGGGTTTCTAACAGAATCCCTCTTACTCTTAATGCAGCACCCACGTTTAAGGCAGCGATTTCAGCATAATTGTCTAACTTATCCTGGCTGAACACAATCTGAATATTTTTGAAAAATGTTCCGTCATTTAATTCGATAAAACCGAATGCTTTGGAATCACGGATGGTTCTTACCCAACCGGTTACATACACCTCCTGATTATCCAAGGATGTGTGAGTTTTGTAAAGTTCTTTGATTTCTGTGGTACGCATGGTCTTCCTCCATATCTATTCTTTTTTCATTACAAAATTGGTGGGATTGGTATATAATTATAATCAATCCATAATTTGATATTTTATTATAACATAATAAACTCATAAAAGGAAGACTTTTTTTCAAATTTTTTTAAATTTTTGCATAATTTTTTTGATTTTTTTAAAAATAAACAAAAAAGGGGGTATTTTTTATGGATTTCAGTACAAATTTGGATGAAAATATTACCCAATTACAAGAACGGTTTCAAGGAAACTGTATGATTGTTTTTCGTTATATGGAAAACGCTGTATCTCCCGAAACAAAAGGGCTGGCAATATTTTCAGACGGTTTGGTTGGTTCCAGTTTGGTTAACGATTATGTGGTGAAACCTTTTATCGGAAATGTATTGTTTTCCCAACAAGAAGACCAACTTCAATTTTTAAAAAACAGCGTATTTCAGTCCAATGACGTGGTTCTCATACAAAATATAGACGAATTGGTACAGCGTTTGTTCTCCGGAGACGTGATTTTTTTCTTAGACGGTTTCAAAACACCGTTAGCCGTAAATGCAAGATTCCCTGCCACAAGAACCGTTTCAGAACCCGAAAACGAAAAAACGCTGAAAGGTCCAAGGGAAGGCTTTTGCGAACTGATTTTATTTAACACCGCCCTCATTATGCGAAGACTAAAAAACGAACACTTAAAACTGGAAAATTTCACCGTAGGCAATCAAACAAAAACCACCGTCATTATGGCATATCTTGACGGCGTTTGTCACCCCGAATTAGTCAAAAAAATCCGTAACCGTTTACATGAAATTGTAACGGACGGATTAACCGACACCAATCAACTGGCAGAGCTCTTAAAAGACAAGCCTTTTTCTCCCTTTAAAACCACCGGTTCTACTGAACGTCCTGATGTGGTTTGTCACAAGCTTTTGGAAGGAAGAATTGCGATTTTGGCAGATGGTACTCCGCAGGTGATTACTCTCCCCTTTTTATTTCACGAATATTTTTCTTCCACGGATGATTACAGTGTAAATTTTTATTACGGTTCCATTTCCCGGTTGTTGCGATATATTTCATTCATGATTGCAATATTTTTACCTGCCATTTACCTGGCAGCTGTAAAATTTCAATTGGAAATTTTGCCGGAAAAATTGTTGCAGAGCATCAGTTCCAGCAGAATGAATGTTCCCTTTTCCGCCACGTTGGAGCTTTTTATTTTCTTTTTGTTTTTTGAAATTTTACGAGAAGCATCCACACGAACTCCCTCAGCAATCGGACAAACTTTAAGTATTGCAGGAGCTTTGATTTTGGGGCAGACAGCTGTGGAGGCAAATATTATTTCCGTACCTGCCATTATCATTGTGGCAATCAGCGGACTTTGTACCAACGTTCTGCCACAAATGAGGGGCCCGCTGATTTTAATCCGCTTGGTTATCTTGATTGCTGCATCTTTTTTGGGGATTTACGGAGTGGTCTTCGGAGCCATCGCTCTTATCACTTACCTTTCAGATATCACTGTTGCAGGGAAAAGCTATTTGGCTCAAATGATTCCTCAAAAAGGAAATCTTTGGGATATTTATATCCGTGGTCCCTACCGATTTTTAAAAAAGAAAAACAAGGTGAAAAATTACAAATGAAAAGGCTTCTGATCTGGGTTCTTGCAGGAAGTATCTTAAGTATGCAAACCGGCTGCGTCCAACAGGATGAGTTGGGGAATATTTCTGTTGTAACAGGTCTGTTTTTGGAAAAACATCAAAAAAATTATATTCTCATTGCTGATTGTGCAAAAGTTTCGGAGCAAAAGAGCGGAGAAATGACTAAAACGCAGCCAATTCGTGTGTCCGCTCCTTCTTTAGAGGAAGCATTTTTCAGCCTTGAAAAGCATTCCAAAACGCCCCTTTATTTGTTTCGGGCAAAAGTATTATTAGTGGGAAAAGAATTACAAGAAAACCCAGAAGGAAAATGGTTGGAAGAACTGTTTTATCTGCGGATGATTCCGGCTGATATTTCAGTATTGCGAGCAGACTTTACAGAAAACGACTTGTTTTTGCAAGAGGACAAATCCTTTGGAATTCCTCTCACCCAGTGGCTTCGCAAAGAAAAATACTTTTTAAATTGCAAACTTTATCAAATCATCAAAAATCAGGAGAATCTCCAAAATATTCCAACTGTTTCACTGTCAGAAAACGGCTTTTTTCCGATAACAAAAGTGAAAGATATTAAGAAATAAAAAGAAGGTGCCTTTTATGAAATTAACTGACCGACAAGGATTTTCACTGATGACTGCATTTTTGTTCGGAAATGTGTTATCCGGAATCGGCGGGAACGGCGCAGGCCCTAAAACCGGCTACCTTTCCGTGTGGCTTAGCTTTGCGATTTTTGTAGTTTTTTCCTTACTGTTTCAAAAAGTGGTAAACCATCATCCAAACTGTGATTTTTTCACAGTAACCCGAAACTGTTTTGGGAAAATCGGAAATCGTATTTTTCTGATTATACTGGCGCTTTACAGTTTGGCGGCAAGTTATCTGAGCATTGCCAATTATATGGAGTTTATCAAGTATTCCATTACTACCAATTTTCCGTTGACAACGGGAATTTTACTGGTCTTACTGCTGACAGTTTATCTTTGTCTGAAAGAAGAAAAAATAATGGGGAGATTTGCAGAAATCATCCTCCCCATTGTAATTGGTTCCGTCATTTTATTACTGATTTTGGGAATTAGAGAAATCAAAGAAATCACATTACCATTGCCCACTATGACATCACAGTTTTTACGTCAGGGATGGCAGCTTTTCTGTTCCCCTTTTTCAGAAATTATTTTTTTATGGATTCTTTTTGATTCTTTTAAAAATCAACAAAATATTGGGGAAATTTCTATCAAAGCAGGGCTTTTGACCACCTTTTTGTTTACACTTGTATATCTTTTTAATCTGAATATTGCAGGAGAAACGGTGCTACAAAACACAAGGTTCCCCACATACTTTTGCGCATCTTTGATAGAAGTGGGAATTTTGGTGGAAAATGCTGAGTCATTCATCACGCTTTCATATTCGTTCTGCGATATTCTATATGGCGCTCTTTGTCTGTGGATTGGTGTAAAAGCAATCTGCAGGTTGTTGAAATCTGCAAAATGCTTCCGTAAAAAAATAAGAACCCGACCCGATAACGCAATCAAAGATTGCGGTCGGGTGCCCCGGAACCTTGTTGTATTCACAATAAAAAAAATAACAGCATTTTCAGCTGTTATTTTTATGTTTTTGCTATATAGTTCCGGTATGATTCCAACAGATTTATCTGCTTATTACCCTATCATTTCTACCATATTCTTACCGATTACGGTAGGCCTTCCTTTGCTGTTATTTTTTCTTACAAAAAAAACAAAAAAAAACAAAAAAAGCAAAAGAAATCAGAACAGTAATTCATTTTCCGAAAAACTGTAATACTGCCGTCCCGACACTACAATATGGTCTCTGACACGAATATCCAAAGTATTCAAAGCCCGTGTAATCAGCCGTGTTGTATCCAAATCTGCACCACTGGGCGAAAGGTTGCCGCTAGGATGATTATGGGCCAAAATCACCTGTTTGGTTTTTGGAAACTTCAGTGCTTCTTCCACAATTTTTCGAGGTTCCACCGTTATTTCGTTAACAGATCCCTCTGTAATTTTAGAATAAGCAAGCACCTTATGACTGTTATTTAAAAAGATTGCGTAAAACACTTCTTTACGGTGACCCGAAAACAGTCGCATCACATATTCGCCAATCTCTGCAGTGGTGTTTAGCACCTGCATTTCCTTCAGTTTTTCCTTCTCAAGCTCACGGATAATACAACTTACCAAAGCAATCAGCGCTGCCGTATTTTCTCCAACACCGGGAATCTTTTTAAGCTCTCCCGGACTCGCCTCAAAAACGGCAGAAAAATCATTGCCATAGTAATTCAAAATGGTATGAGCAAGTTCATTCGTATCCTTTCTGGGGATAGAATAAAAAGTTAAAAGTTCCAGCAGCTCATGCTGACAAAGATAGTCAAACTGAGACGACAATAATTTAGCACGAAGTCTCTGTCGGTGCCCATCGTGAGTGGAGGTCGATACAGATTTTTTCTTAAGCTCTGTCATACAGATTGTTGCCGTCTTTATCAATTACAACGGTTAATGACAAATCTTCCACTTCTAATCTGCGCAATGCTTCTGCACCTAAATCTTCATAAGCAATTACTTCTGCTTTTTTGATAGATTTGGAAATTAACGCACCCGCACCGCCGATTGCAGCAAAATAAATTCCCTGGTTACGTTTGATTGCATCAATAACATCCTGGTTTCTGAGACCTTTTCCGATCATACCAAGCTGACCTTCATCCAACAAAGTGGGCGCATATTTATCCATACGGTAGCTGGTGGTGGGTCCGCAAGAACCAATCACTTCACCCGGCTTCGGAGGGGTGGGACCTGCATAATAAATAATTGCATCTTTAATATCCAAGGGCAATTCTTCGCCTGCTGCCAAAGCATCGGTCATTCTCTTATGCGCAGCATCTCGGGCTGTATAAATAACGCCGGAGAGCAGAACCATATCCCCTGCTTTTAAGTTTTTAATTTTTTCTACTTCAGAAGTGTGTAATTTGATTTCCATAATGGCCTTCTTCCCTTTCTCAAACATTTATTCTTTCGGCAACAGAATTTTGGGAAGCTCAGTTGCATCTTCCAAAATATAATCTGCTCCCATATTTTCAAAAAATGTACGCGCATCTTTGCCGTCTACCCCTGTTAATACGGCACAGAATTTACATCCCGCATCGTGGGCAGCAATCAAATCGCAAAGTGCATCTCCCACCACTAAAACATGGCTGAAGTCTTCTTTATTTTTTAGTTTTTCCAAAGAAAAATCGCTACCGCAGGCACCTTTCACAAACTGAAAAGGATGCGGTTTCACCAATTTTTCATCCACGTTTTGCTGTTTTTGGTATTCTTTTTGCCAGAAAAGAACATCATCATAGCTAACGATTCTTTCTTTGTCAAAATAATGAAACACTCCCCAATTCTGCAAAGGAAGTTCCAATTCCCGGCGGGGACGTCCACTACCGATACCAAGCATATAGCCTGCATCATGAAGCTCTTTTAATAAGGCTTGTGTTTCCGATAATCCCAAAAGAGGTTCTTCGGAATCCACCAATCCGATATTCCCCTTTTCCATCGGTACCGGCTCATGATACTGGGCTACATAGCCTTCGTCTCCCAGATACCAATGCTGAAATTTCTTCACGATTTCATCATAGAACTCGCCACCCTTTCTGGCGTATCCTTCAGGGTAGTTGAATATTTCTTCGTATTCCTGTGCCAACACTTCTAATAGTTCCGGAGCCAAAATATTTTTGTCTGCCAAAAATTCGGGCACCATCGCAAAGATTTCTTCATCTTCAATGCCCTCACTTTTTAAAATATCGGTGGATAAAATTACTGCATATGCCAAATCCCAATTGGAATTTAAACCTAAAGATTTTAAAGTAACCACGGTTTCCTGATAAGAAAAAACAGTATTCATAATAGAATCCACTTCTTCGTAACAGAATTCACTGTTTAACTCCAAATCCTCATAAAAATACTCATACACAGTCAGTGCTGCCGCCTTCCAATAGGCTTGTTCGCCGGTGATCACACCGTCTAAATCGAACAATACGGTACTAAACTTCCCGGAATGCCCGTCGTCCATAATAATGTTTCTCCTATCTTATTTGTTTATAAAATGATAAATTACTCAATAACAAAATCAATTTTTCCTGCAACGCCGGAGGTTAATCCGATTCTGGTTTCATCACAGCATAATGCACGTTTTAAGCAAATACCAAACGCACGGTAAATGGCTTCAAAAATGTGATGCATGTTGGTGCCTTTTCTTAAATTGATATGTAAGGTTGCCTGAGCACCTTGTGCCACACCTTCCAAAAAGACAAATAAATCCTCGGTTGCAACTCCCTCGGTCGTTTCCGCAAGTTTACCTGCATCATTGGTAAAGTTAAAATATGCGCGTTCTTCAAAGCTGATGGCAGCTTCTGCGTAGGCTTCATCAATGATTCCAACACCGTCGCCAAAGCCTGTTACACCTTGGGAAGCATTTTCCAAAACATAAGTTTTCAGCGCTTTCCCGAATGCAATACCAAGGTCCTCAAAAACTACATGAGATAACACAAACGTATTTAACTCTACGTTAGTTTCCACGGTAATTCCTGCCCGATATGCAATATGTTCAATCATATGATTTAAAAACGGATAGGGCGTGTTGATTTTCTTGCGATAATCTGCTGCAAGTGCACGAAAATCACAAGCTACCTTCATATTGGATTCAGTGGTGGTACGTGTTACGGTAACAGTAGTTTTCATAAGGTTTTTCCTTTCCTGATATATTCACAGAATATACGTAAGTGATATTATAACACATTGTGAAAAAAAAATCAAGACCTAATTTTCGGGCAAAAACGTTAAGACAGCATTGCCAAAAATTCTTCCTCAGTTACAATGGCAATTCCCAAATCCTGAGCTTTTTTCAATTTACTGCCTGCTTCCTCGCCCGCTAACACAAAATCTGTTTTTTGGGAAACAGAAGAGGATACTTTCCCTCCGTTATCTTCAATGATTTTAGATGCTTCATTTCGGTTTAAGGTGGGTAAAGTTCCGGTTAATACAAAGGTTTTTCCAAGAAAAATTTCAGAAACACTCTCGTCCTGATATTCCATATTGACACCTTGATTTTGCAACGCTTCCACCAATTCACGGTTTGATTCCAACGAAAAGAAATCTACAACGCTTTTGCCTGAAATTTCACCAATTTCAAAAATACCAATAAAATCTTCTAATTTGGCATCCATAACAGCAGACATACTCTTAAAGTTTTTAGCTAAAATTTTACCCGCCTTTTTACCAATCTGACGGATTCCCAATGCAAAAATCAAACGGGATAAATCATTTTTCTTAGATGCCTCAATGGCAGATATCAAATTCTCTGCAGATTTTTGCCCCATTCGTTCCAAGGAGGCGATATCTTCTGCACGAAGGGTATAAATATCAGAAACTTTTTGAATTAAATTGTTTTCTAAAAGAAGGTTTACAACCTGAGGACCTAAGCCCTCAATATCCATAGCATCTTTGGATGCAAAATGCACAATATTTCGTAAAATCTGTGCAGGACATTCCACATTGGAACAACGGATTGCCACTTCGCCGTCCACACGAACCACCGGAGCTCCGCAAACAGGACAATTTTCAGGCATTTTATAAACCTGTTCGGTACCGTCTCTTTTTTCGGGAACAGATTCAATCACCTCAGGGATGATATCTCCTGCCTTTCGAACACGGACGGTATCTCCAATGCGGATATCTTTATCAAAAATATTATCGTAATTATGGAGTGTGGCACGTCTTACGGTAGTGCCTGCCAAACGAACAGGCTCCAGTTCCGCATTGGGAGTCAATACCCCTGTTCTTCCTACCTGAATAAAGATATCCAAAATCTTGGTTTCCTTAATTTCGGCAGGATATTTATAGGCAATCGCCCACTTGGGAAACTTGGAGGTTTCCCCCATTTTCACACGGGAAGCAAAATCATCAATTTTTACGACCGCACCGTCAATATCAAAGGGTAACTCTTCTCGCATGTCACCTAATCTTGTGATTTCCGAAAAGGCATCTTTCATATTGGAAAACAGATTGTAATAAGGACTCACCGGGAATCCCAATTCTTTTAAAAATGTTAAGCTTTCGCTATGAGAAGAAAAGGTTTTTCCTTCGCATAATTGCAAATTAAACACGAAAATACTTAATTTTCTCTCTGCAGTGACCTTACTGTCTTTCTGACGAAGAGAACCTGCCGCTGCATTTCTGGGATTGGCAAAAGGCTTTTTCTCCAAAATTTCCTGCATGGCATTTAATTCTTCAAAAACCGCTTTTTTCATATACACTTCCCCACGGACACAAAGGTAGGGAATCTTTTCGGGAAGCACTTTGGGAATTTCTTTAATTTCCATCAGATTTGCGGTAACATCTTCTCCTATCATACCATCGCCACGGGTAGCACCACGAACAAAAACGCCGTTTTCATACTCCAACGAAACGGATAGACCGTCAATTTTTAATTCCACCGCATACTCATAGGAATTCCCCAAAACATTCTGCACACGTTCATCAAAAGCAGAAAGTTCTTCATAGGAAAAAGCATCTTCCAGGCTCATAAGAGGTACCCTGTGCGTTACGGGACTAAATACTTCGCTTGCCTTCCCTCCCACTTTGACGGTGGGAGAATCGGGGGTGCGAAGATGAGGATTTTCGTCCTCCAACACTTCCAATTCCCGCAGCAACTTGTCGTAAGTAAAATCATCCACCACAGGGCTGTCTTCATTATAATAACAATCGGAATAATAGCGAAGAAGCTCTCTAAGCTCTTTGATTCTTTCTTCCGCTTTCATCATAGAACACTCCTTACATCCAGAGCCTAATTCATGCTTTGATAATCCGCAAAGAAATTGCATTTCATCACAGGTTTTACAATGATGGAATTATCGATTTTCTGACGCATATCACGGGATAATTCACTTTGATTTGCAGGGTATGAAAACATAACTGCCACAATGGCGAAGCAAGCCACCAAAAAGGATGCACCTGTTAACAACATTCCCGCCCATTGATTGATTTTTCCCAAAACAGGAATACGATTAATCAGTTTGGTGCATTTCTTCAAAATATTTACACCCAGTCGAATAATCAGAATCACCAAAAGGATACTGATGATGTTAAGAATAACCACCGTAATACTATCTGCAATCTGAGGAGTAAGTAATTCCACAGTTCCTACCTGGTATCTCTTTAACAAATCTGCATCATTCGCATGCTGTGCCACATAATTCTGCGTCCAGGAAATCGCCCCGCCATGCACCCAGTCGCGCAAAGGCGTTCCCATTAAAATTGAAGAAACCGGCTGATACAAAAAATATCCGCCCAAAGCAGACACAAAAATGCCCAAAAAGCCAACCAGTGCTCTTGCAAAGCCGGAACGGTAACCAACAAACAAAGCAATCGCCAATCCTACCAAAAAGATAATATCCAACATAGCAATTCTCTCCTTTTACAATATTAAAATGTTCCAAAATATTTGAGTAATATCAAGATAGGGAAAAATTATTTCAACATCATGCGGTCTTGACCAATTACGGCAATCCGGTTCTGGAAGTAGGTTACGTTTTGAATATCGTAATCCATCACAGCACTTTTCATAATTTTACCACGATTTGTCACATTGTAGAATTCACGTTTCGTGTGAACTACAAATTTGTCATCAGCAATATCACCAATACGGACAAACGCATTTAACCCAAACTGTGCTGTCTGTTTACCGCTACGGTCATAAATTTCACATTGATATGAATCCACCGAATCACTCTGGAAACAAAGTAATATAGAGCCGTCTGTAAAATAATCAAATAATCTTAGTTCACGACCCTGTACATCCACAATTCGGCTTAAATTTCCCCCATCGGTCAGTAAGTATAAACCATCGGTACATAAAACAAAGGTTTCTCCGCCACGATACGAAACAGAACCGGCAACGTGGTCACCGATTACCTGCCCCTTGATCGGTTCCGCTGAATCCATACGGAAATACAACACTTTGGAAGTAATACCGCCTTCGGAAACATCGTTGGTCAGGACTGCCATCATATCGTTATCCGGATTGATCATAGCATCCACCACATATCCCGTTCCGGAATACCAGGTGTAGCGTTCATTCCCGTAATTATCATAGACTTTCACGGCTGCTTTGGAACCTTCTTCATTGACGATAACCACAAAATCTCCTTTGTGATTCATGCGGGCAATGGATATTTTACCACGAAAGCTAAAAGGTGTAATGATACCTGATTCATTATACAATAAAGCTGAAGTCCCCAGAGCATCATAAACCAAAACAGTGTTATCACTTTTTTCGTAAACAGGCTCGCTCATTGCTTTCACAAAAGTGGAAACAGAAGCCGTCAATTCAGAATTCGTTTCCCGTCCTCTGATATCCAATGTTTTGATACCGTCTGCAGTTGTCAGATAATACTGATCCTTCAGATAAATACCGCTACAGTGATTCCCGGAAGTGTAATATGCGGTTTCGGCAGGAGGATAAATGGGAAGCACTTCGATCTCATACAAGTAGTTAATTCCCAAAAGTATCAGAAAAATAACCACAGGAATCCACAGCCATTTTAAAAACCTTGTTTTCTTCTTTTTCGCAAGACGAAGTCTTCTGGCTTCCCGCTGTTCTTCAACGGTAGTAGTCTTCTTTCTCATTTAGACCCGGTCCTTTCATCTAATTCGTAATACACATCGTATAAGTATAATCCGTGGGGGGGCACTGTCATTCCGGCATCAGTACGATTTTTTTCAAAAATGATTTTCTCCAGTTCTTCCTTGGTCATTTTGCCGATACCAATCTGAATCAATGTGCCCACAATGATACGCACCATATTATATAAAAATCCATTGGCGCTAACGCGGATTTCAATTTCATCATCAACGGGAGTTACGCTTAATTCCGTCACGTTTCTGACAGTCGTTTTCACCTGACCTCCCGATGCCATAAAGCATCGAAAATCCTTTTCCCCGATGATGACACTGCAAGCATCCTGCATTTTTTTTATATCCAGCATAATTGGATAAAAATAGCTTCGATGATAACGGAGTGCTTCAGGATTTCGTTTGTTTAAAATCCGATATACATAAGTTTTGTATTTTGGTGAAAAGCGAGCGTGAAAATCCTCGGGAACTTCCCGACAGCTTCGCACCGTAATATCATCCGGCAACAACGAATTCATTGCCAACACAAACCGGTCACAGGGAATGGGAGACTCGGTTTTTACATTAAAGTAATAACGAATGGCGTGCACGCCCGCATCGGTTCTGCCGCATCCTGTAATCCGCAGATTTTCATTTGTTAGAATATTTAACACACGTTCCAATTCACTTTGAATGGTAATCTGTCCGTCCTGACACTGAAACCCATGATAATTGGTGCCGTCATAAGAAATCTGAAACAATAAATTTCTCATAAGAGTCCTCCTAAGAGGTTAAGACAAAGAATCCCAGCAAAAACCAACACAAAAACAAGCAGTGCAACGGTGTCTTTTTTCCCATACCGAAGAAAATTCATTTTCGTACGATTATCGCCACCGTGATAGCAACGGGATTCCATCGCCACAGCCAATTCGTCAGCACGACGAAATGCGGAAATAAACAAAGGAATCAGAATAGGAATCAGTGCTTTGGCACGCTTTAAAATGTTGCCTTCGGATAACGCCGCTCCCCTTGCCTTCTGAGCCGACATAATCTTGTCAGTTTCTTCAATTAAAGTGGGAATAAAGCGAAGTGCAATGGACATCATCATTGCAATTTCGTGAGCAGGGACTTTGATTTTCTTTAACGGTTTTAACAAACTTTCAATCCCCGCAGTTAAGGTAATGGGAGTGGTGGTATAGGTTAAAAAAGAGGTTCCCAAAACCAGAAAACTTACTCGGAGCAACATAAACGCCGCCATGGAGATTCCTTCCTCGGTAATCCGAAAAATCCCCCATTGCCACAGTACTTTCCCGTCTGTCATAAACAAATTAAGAAGTGCGGTAATTGCCATTAGCACAATCAAAGGTTTTAAGCTTTTGAGTAAATATTTCATTGGGATTTTTGAAATTTTGGAAAGTAGCATACAGCTTACACCAAGTGCCAAAAAACCCCAAAAATTACCGATAAAGAAGATGGCAACAATGTACGCCAAAGTCAGTAATATTTTTAATCTCGGGTCTAGTTTATGAACCACCGATTCCGACGGATAATACTGCCCGATGGTAATATCTTTTAACATAATTTGCCTCGTAATTTCAAAATTTCTTGTAATGCATCCTGTACGGTAAAAATATTCTCGGGGAGATTGATATCCTTTTCACGGAGCTTTTGCGCCATTTGGGTAACCTGAGGCACAGAAAGTCCCACTTTTTTTAATTCATCTGCGTGGGAGAACACTTCCGCTAAGGTCCCCGAAAGCATAAGTTCTCCCTCGTTTAACACCAATAATCTGTCACAATATTTGGCAACATCTTCCATACTGTGCGATACCAAAATAACCGTCATTCCCATTTGTTTATGAATTTTTCGGATGCTGTCTAAAATTTCATCTCTTCCTTTGGGATCCAGTCCCGCAGTAGGTTCATCTAAGATTAAAATACCGGGTTCCATTGCAAGTACTCCTGCGATTGCCACGCGGCGTTTCTGTCCGCCCGAAACAGCAAAGGGGGATTTTTCCGCCATAGAAAACGGCAAGCCTACCAGCTCCATCGCTGTGCGCACACGAAGGTCAATTTCCTTCTGAGACAAGCCCATATTGGAGGGACCGAATGCAATATCCTGATAAATAGTTTCCGCAAACAACTGCTGTTCGGGATACTGGAATACCAAACCGACTTCAAAGCAAAGACCTTTGGTATCTGCATTTTTACCGGTTATCACACGGTCTCCCACAGTAATGGTACCGGAAGTTGGTTTTTCCAGACCGTTTAACTGTTGCACCAAGGTGGATTTACCGCTGCCGGAATGTCCGATTAACCCGATGAATTCTCCGCTTTCTACCGAAAAAGAAATATCTTTTATCGCATGCTTTTCGTGTGGAGTACCGGGTGCGTAAATATATGATAAATTCTCAACTTTTAAGTTCAATTTTTTTCACCGTTTTTCTATAATACCTTCGTAATCTGTTCCACAAATTCATCCACAGATAAAATACAACTGTCAATGGGAACACCTGCCTTATGCAGTTCGTAAGACAATGCGGTAATCTGGGGAACGTCCAATCCTGTATGTTTTAAAATTTCATACTCCGAAAAAATTTCTTTTGGGGTTCCGTCCAACAGAATTTTTCCTTCTTCCATCACCACAATACGGTCAGCCAACGCCGCTTCGTCCATATTATGGGTAATCAGAACAGCGGTAATACCATAATCACGGTTTAAGCGCTGAATGGTTTCCACCACTTCCCGTCTGCCTTTGGGGTCCAGCATGGCGGTAGGTTCATCTAACACAATCACGGAAGGACGCATTGCAACCACTCCTGCAATGGCAACTCGCTGTTTCTGTCCG
The DNA here is from genome assembly GCA_017549265.1 of Clostridia bacterium. Taxonomy (GTDB): domain Bacteria; phylum Bacillota; class Clostridia; order UMGS1840; family UMGS1840; genus SIG452. The sequence goes on along the minus strand of JAFYVF010000116.1, from coordinate 74 downwards.
CCCGACAAATGATGGGGCGACCACAAGCGGTATTCATACATTCCCACACATTTTAAAGCATCGTCTACTCGTTG
>JAFYVF010000115.1 GCA_017549265.1 Clostridia bacterium | reverse complement strand
CTAAGTTAGAAGCTTTGTTTTCACAAGCTGCATCGAAAGTTTTTAAAGTGGTTTTTAAGTTAGATTTGATCATCTGGTTCTGCAGAGTTTTGGTTGCAATAACTTTTACTCTTTTTTCAGCGGATTTGATGTTAGGCATTTCAAAAATACTCCTTTTCTTAAAATTAAGTTTTATAAGTATTATTTGAGTCAGAGGTTGCAGCCAAGAACGACTTGGCATTGCACTCAAATAGTATTACCAATTTAACCTTTAGTATTATAATGAATAAATCGGGAAATGTCAAGTCTTTTTTGTGAAAAAGTTCGCAAAAGTGCTAAAAACTTTCCGATTATGAGAGAAAAACTGCCGAAAACTGCGGAAAAGTTCCAAAAAACACTTGCAATTTTCTTTATAATAGTATATAATCAAAAATAGCGTATTATGTCCGAAAGGAGAGTAAATGCTCTCGCATTTTTACGAACTTTACACGAAAGGTGATAATCATATGAGAAAAGAACTTTCCAAAACCTACGATCCTTCCTCCGTGGAAGACCGTATTTACAAAACCTGGGAGGAAAAAGGGTATTTCCATGCGGAACCCGATTCCAAAAAAGAGCCCTATACCATTGTGATTCCGCCTCCGAACGTAACCGGTCAGCTTCACATGGGACACGCTTTGGATGAAACCTTGCAGGATATTTTAATTCGTTATAAAAGAATGAAGGGCTTTTCTGCACTGTGGCTTCCCGGTACTGACCACGCAGGGATTGCAACTCAGATTAAGGTGGAAGAAGCACTCCGCGTGAACGAAGGATTAACTCGTTATGACTTAGGCAGAGACGAGTTTATTAAACGCGTTTGGGACTGGAAAGAAAAATTCGGCGACAGAATTATTCATCAATTAAAAAAATTAGGTTCTTCCTGTGACTGGGAAAGAGAACGCTTTACCATGGATGAAGGTTGCTCCAAAGCGGTCAGAGAAGTGTTTGTAAACTTATACGAAAAAGGTTTGATTTATAAGGGCAACAGAATTATTAACTGGTGTCCTCACTGTATTACCGCATTATCCGACGCAGAAGTGGAATATACCGAACAGCAGGGTCATTTCTGGCACATTAAGTATCCCGTAAAAGATTCTGACGAATTTGTGATTATCGCAACCACCCGTCCTGAAACCTTACTGGGTGATACTGCAGTTGCCGTGCATCCCGAAGACGAAAGATATGCACATTTAGTTGGAAAAATGTTGATTCTGCCTTTGGTTGGTAGAGAAATTCCCGTGGTTGCCGATGAATATGTGGAAAAAGATTTCGGAACCGGTTGTGTAAAAATCACTCCCGCTCACGATCCCAACGACTTTGAAGTGGGTCAGCGTCATAACTTAGAAGTGATTAAGGTGATGAACGATGATGCCACCATCAATCACTACGGCGGAAAATACGAAGGTATGGACCGTTACGAAGCAAGAAAAGCAATGATTGAAGACTTGCAGGCGCAGGGTCTTTTGGTTAAAATTGAAGAACACGCACACAATGTGGGTCAGTGTTACCGTTGCGGTACCACTGTGGAACCCATCACTTCCAGCCAGTGGTTTGTAAAAATGGAACCTTTGGCAAAAGAAGCAATCCGTGTGGTAAAAGACGGTACTATTCAGTTTGTGCCCGACCGTTTCTCTAAAACTTACTTAAACTGGATGGAAAACGTGCACGACTGGTGTATTTCCCGTCAGTTATGGTGGGGACACAGAATTCCTGCATTCTACTGTGAAGCCTGTGGCGAAATGGTGGTTGCAAAAGAAGATGTGCATACCTGTCCCAAATGTGGCGGTAAGATGAAGCAGGAAGAAGACGTTTTGGATACCTGGTTCTCCTCTGCACTGTGGCCTTTCTCCACGTTAGGTTGGCCCGATAACACCGAAGAATTAAAATATTTCTATCCCACAAGCGTTTTAGTTACCGGTTATGATATTATTTTCTTCTGGGTTGCAAGAATGATTTTCTCCGGTATGGAACATATGGGAGAAGCACCTTTTAAACACGTGTTCATTCACGGTATCGTTCGTGATTCTCAGGGCAGAAAAATGTCCAAATCTTTAGGAAACGGGATTGACCCCTTGGAAATTATCGACCAGTACGGTGCTGATGCATTAAGATTTACCTTAGCAACCGGTAACTCTCCCGGAAACGATATGCGTTTCTACACCGAACGTGTGGAAGCATCCCGTAATTTTGCAAACAAAATCTGGAATGCATCCCGTTTCGTTTTAATGAATCTGACCATCGACAAAATCGAACTGGATTTAAATACCTTAGAACCCGAAGACAAATGGATTTTATCCAAGTTTAACGCTTTGGCAAAAGACGTTAACGAAAACTTAGATAAATTTGAACTGGGTATGGCAGTTTCCAAACTGTACGATTTCATCTGGAATGTGTACTGTGACTGGTATATCGAAATGGTGAAACCCCGCTTAATGGCAGGGGAAGACAAGGCTGCTCAGAATGTGTTATGCTATGTTATGAGCGGATTCTTAAAATTACTCCATCCCTTTATGCCCTTCATCACTGAAGAAATTTTCCAGGCGTTACCCGTGGAAGATGAAAGCATCATGATTGCTTCCTTCCCGGAATATCAGGAAGCATTAAACTTCTCTGATGAAGAAGCAAAAGTGGAAAGCTATATCGAATTAATCACTTCCGTAAGAAATGCAAGAAGCGAAATGAATGTTCCTCCCAAGAACAAAACCAAACTGTATGTGTTAACCGAGGACAAAGACTTTGTTTCTTCTTGCTCTGAATTCTTAACCAAACTGACCTATTCTTCCGAAATGATTCTGGTGGATTCCAAGGAAGCATTAACCGAAAAATCCGTAAACGTGGTTGGTCAGTGCATCGAAGTGATGATTCCTCTGGCAGAACTGATTGATAAAGATAAAGAATTAGCTCGTTTAACAAAGGAAAAAGAATTCCTGTTAAAAGAATTGGACTTAGTTCGCAGTAAATTAAACAACAAAGGTTTTGTGGACAAAGCTCCCGAAAAACTGGTGCAGGCAGAAAAAGCAAAAGAACAGTCCTTCTTAGAAAAACTGGCTAAAGTGGAAGAAAGCTTAAATGAATTATAATATTCAGGATATTTTAGCAAAAAACGATCTGATTTTGGCACCTATGGCAGGTGTTACCGATTTGGCATACCGTGAAATTGCAAGGGAGCAGGGTGCTCACCTTGCAGTTTCCGAAATGATTAGTGCCAAGGCACTGACCTATCGGGATAAACATACCTACGATTTGTTAAAAACTTCTTCCCAAGATACACCACTTTCGGTGCAGTTATTCGGTCACGAACCTGATGTGCTATCCGAAGCTGTAAAACAAATCCAGGATATGGGATTTTCCATGATAGACTTAAACTCAGGTTGTCCTGCGCCGAAAATCGTGAAAAACGGAGACGGTTCTGCTCTAATGCAGAATCCGAAACTGCTTTTTGAGATTGTATCCGCTATGCGAAAAGCAACCGATTTGCCCTTAAGCGTGAAGCTTCGTATCGGCTTTGATGCGGAGCATAAAAATGTGGTGGAATGTGCCAGACTCTGCGAAGAAGCAGGTGCCGATTATTTAACAGTCCACGGCAGAACCCGTGAAATGCAGTATTCCGGCGTGGCAGATTTATCCTATATTAAAGCGGTAAAGGAAGCGGTGCAAATTCCCGTTATCGGAAACGGTGATGTGTGTGATCAAGAAAGCTATCTTCGGATGAAAAAAGAAACCGGTTGCGACGGCGTGATGGTTGGACGTGCCGCTTTGGGAAATCCTTTTGTGTTTGATTTGGTGAAAAATCCCGACCGTGTGATTTCAAAAGAAGAAAAAATGGATGTGCTATACCGTCAGATTGAAAAAATGTGTGCCACCAAAAAGAATGCCATCAAAGAAGCAAGATGCCATATTTTGTGGTATTTAAAAGGGTTTCACAATGCCAAACCTTATAAATTAAAGGTGGCAAGTCTTCTCACCTTAGAAGATGTGAAGCACTATATTGATGAAATTTTGGCAGATAACAGTGTGTATTAAAAAAAACTAAAAAATTCCGTCTGGAGTAACAGACGGAATTTTTTGATGGGGTTCGGTTAGCGGGAATTGATATAAATTTTGGAAAATTGTTTATAAAACTGTGTGGGAGTGATTCCTTCGTGGTATTTAAAAAACTGCAGAAAATATTTGTAGTCGGAGAAGCCGGCTTTCATTGCCACTTCTTTTAGGGGCATATTGTCGTATAACATCAGCATTTTCAGATAACGGATGCGTTCTTCGTTGATTGCTTCTTTGATATTTTTTTGAAAACTAATCTTGTATAAACGGTTCAGATAATCCACATTATAACCAAATCGGTCAGCGATTTGCGAGGCGGTGATGGGAGCGTGAGAGTTTGCTTTGATCCAGGCACGGATTTTTTCCGCCACGGCATTGGTACCTGATTGATTGGCGTTGACAAACAGCTCCAACAAAATCAAACGAGTCAGATAATCCATAGTTTCGCCGGGCATATTGGTAACACGGGCTTCAATCAGTTGCCTGAAATATAAGCTGATGCGGTAGGGATTTTCCGGAGCGGTATAAAGAGATTTTTTAAGAATTTTTCCCGGGGAAGTCCAGTGTAACCAGAAAAACTCAGTGTCGGTGCTGGGTTTGTACCCAAAATGGCGGATATTTGGCTCCAACAGCAGAATATCATTGGCGTGTAATTCGTAGTCGATTCCGTCCTGATGAAGATAGACGCATCCCTTGGTAACAAAGAGAAGTTCATAAGAATCAATCACACGGTCGGGATGAATCCAGTTATGGCTGGATATGAATTTGCCTGCTCCACAGTTTTTTACTTGCTCAAACATAATCGGATTTTCCTACCTTTCATACGAAAATTAAGGTTGCATTTCATCCTGGAAAATGATAGGATAAGTATAGCATATCTTTTTAGAAAAATCAATAGATCAAATGGAGAAGCACAATGAAAAACCTGAGCTTTGAAAAGACCGCTATAAAAGACGGATTTTGGAAATTTTATGAAGATTTAAACCGCAATCAAGTGGTGAAAAGTGTGTATGATCGTTTCAAAGAAACGGGACGTTTTGATGCCCTAAAGTGTTTGTGGAAGGAGGGAGATGAAAACAAACCTCATATCTTCTGGGATTCTGATGTGGCAAAATGGATTGAGGGTGTTGGGTATCTTCTAATGAAAAATCCTTCCGCCAAGCTGGAATCTTTGGTGGATGAAATGGTGGATGATATTGCCAAAAATCAGCGTGAAGACGGATATTTCAATTCTTATTTTTTAACCGTGAATCCTGATGGAATTTATCAAAATCGGGGAGATCACGAACTGTATTGCTCAGGTCATCTGATTGAAGCGGCAATTTCGTATCATCAGGCAACGGGAAAAGACAAGCTTTTACAGTGTATGTTAAAAAATGTTGATTGTATCTACCGTGCATTTGTGGAAGAAAAAACGGCAAAATTCCAAACGCCGGGACACGAAGAAATTGAACTTGCTCTTTTAAAACTCTATGGGTATCTTGGCAATGAAAAACATCTGGAACTTGCCCGATTTTTCTTAAATCAAAGAGGAGAGCAAAGGGAGGATTCCAATACTCAATACGGACAGGATAATCTTCCCGTGCGGGAATTAAAAGAGGCAGTGGGACATTCTGTTCGTGCCGGATATCTTTACACTGCGATGGCAATACTTGCGAAAATTGACGAGGACAAGGAACTAAAAGCGGCCTGCGACAGACTGTTTGAAAATATTACCACAAAAAAAATGAGTATCACCGGCGGTGTTGGTGCCGAGAGGGTGGACGAACAGTTTTCTTATGCATACGATCTTCCTAATGGAGATACTTATAACGAAACCTGTGCAGCCATTGCTCTGGCCTTGTTTGCAGGAGAATTGCAGGAAACCCAAGCGGACTCCAAATATGGTGATCTGATTGAACGGATATATTTTAATAATCTTCTTTCCGGTGTTTCTTTGAGTGGAGACCGGTTCTTCTATATGAATCCTTTGGAGCTTGATTTAAAAAAATATCAGCGTAGCACCTTTCAGGCGGCTTGCGAGCGTGCAAAGGTGTTTGAATGCTCCTGCTGTCCGCCTAATATTTTAAGAATGCTTGCGACCATTCCCCGTTATGCTTATACCGTGGATGGAGCAAATATTTATTGTAATCAGTTTATTCCCGGTGAAACCAACCTCACTATCAACGGAAAAGATGCTAAAATCCTTTTGAAAACCAACTATCCTGCCGATGGAGAGCTGGAGTTTACCTATCACGGAGAACCTGCTGCCCTGTATATCCGTATTCCGTCCTGGTGTGTGGAATATCCAGGTGAAACCGAAAATGGTTTTGCCGTATATTCTGTGAAGGATGGTGATGTGGTGAGAGTTTCTTTGCCCATGCAGATTCATTTTATGGAAGCACATCCCAATGTGCAGGATAATGCAGGCAGATATGCTGTGATGAGAGGTCCTATTGTATATTGCATGGAAGGATTGGATAATGGTGAAAATCTTCGTGATATTACCATTTTGGAGCAGGGGACTCATCGTGTGGTAACAGAAGATATGATTCCTGCCCCGATTCTTTATATGGATGCAAAGCGTCGGAAGATGACTGACGAGCTATATCGCATCAAAAATGCGGAACGGGAATTTTTTACTGCAAGATTGATTCCTTATTTTTCGTTTGCCAATCGCAAGGCAACTGACTTGCTTGTTTGGTGTATGGTTGATTAAAATTTAAAAAAATTAGAAAACAAAAGAAAAAATATCCAAAAAACCGGCAGAAATTTCTGTCGGTTTTTTTATACTGAAAAGCTGAAAATTACATCTGTTTTTTTTCTTTCAAAATGCCAAACTAAAGATGATAAAAAGTGAAAAAGAAACAGAAAACGGATGTGATTTTTTAATTGTTTTTTAAAAATTTCAAACGAAAGAAGTTTAAACCCCAAAACCATAAAACAACCAGGTTTTTATTGAGTTTTGCGGGGGTTATTTGCACGATGCTTTTGGCAGTTAACGCCTTTTTTCCGCGGGAAGTTTCGGTTGGTACAACAAAAATTGATTGTTGCTTGATTCCGTCCGGACAGGCTGTCGGGATGCGATTTAAAACGAAGGGTGTGATGGTGGTTGGGGTGGAACCTGGGAATTTGCCGGCTCAAAAAGCAGGCGTAAAAAATGGTGACGTTATTACAAAAGTAAATGATGTGCCTTTGCAAAACACCCGTCATTTTGAGGAAATTCTCCGCAGTATTGGAGAAAATACAGTCACGTTGACTATCCTTCGTGAAGATAAAACGCTGCATTTGGAAATCACTCCCCGGAGAAATCGGGCAAAACAGCTTATTTGCGGAATGTGGCTTCGAGACAGCGCGGCCGGAATCGGTACTGTCACTTTTTTTACGGAAGACAAAAAGCAGTT
>JAFYVF010000114.1 GCA_017549265.1 Clostridia bacterium | reverse complement strand
GGTACACTGGAATGCGAAATCAGCAAGGTAACCACCGAATGCGTCTTTCACAGCGTTGGTTAACTCGTCAATACCTTTGTGGTTTTTAAAGTTAACGGATTTGGTTGCACCCATTTCTTTTGCAAACTGCAATCTCTTTTCTTCACCGTCTACTGCAACGATGTTTTCAACACCCATGGTACGCAAGATTGCGATACATAACAAACCGATCGGTCCGCAACCCTGAACAACCACGCGGCTGTTGAATCTTAAAATACCAACAGTTTTCGCACGTTCTACTGCATGGATTAAAACGGCAGCAGGCTCGATTAAAATTCTGCTTTCTAAATCCAAGTCAGACACATTGAAAACGGTGGAACCGCCTCTGATTACCATATAGTCAGCAAACCAACCATTCAGGTGAATATCATCGTCGGGAATTAAACCGTAAACATCTGCGCCGTCACCAACGTTCTGTTTGTTTAAGTCAAACATGGTGATATTGGGGTCATCTTTGAAAATCATACAGGTAACAACTTTGTCACCGATGTTTAAAGCTTTGCCTGCGCTGTCTTTTTTCACATTTTTACCCATTTTCACGATTTCACCGGTACCTTCGTGACCTAATACCACAGGGATTAAGCCGAAGGGGTCACGTTTGAACTCGTGAGCGTCAGTTCCGCAGATACCGCAGCCTTCTACTTTGACTAAGATATCGTCGTCACCAAGCTCGGGAATGGGAAACTCTTTGATATCATAATGCTCCAAAGAGGTGAGCATTGCGGCTTTTGCAGTTTTGGGAATGGGACCTGCAGATTTTCCGCAAGTGCAATTTCCGCCACAGCTGCAATCTGAACCGCCGTTTAAGTTGTTTAAAACTTGTTTTACGATTGATTCAATCGCTTTTTCGTTCATTTCCATCTTAACGATCCCTCTTTCTATATATACTGAATTTTTAAACTAAATAATTCTGAAACCATCCACCAGAACACATCTTCTCTGACGGGTGAAGCTTCTTGCGGAGGTAATACCTTCGCCGGTGGGACCTGCGATGGTAAAGGTGGTGTGGCCTTCCCCGCCTGCACCGATACCTGCATAGGAAGGTGCATTTTTCACAAAGATAGTGGTTTCCACTTCTCTTGCAAATTTGGTTAAGTTATCAATGTTTTTGGAGTGCATATGAGCACTGTGACGGTTGCCGTGTTCGTATTTCACGCCCAAACGGATTGCTTCGTCAACATCTTTTACAGACACGATGGGTAAAATCGGCATCATCAATTCTTCGGATACGAAGGGATGATCTTCGGTGGTTTCACAGATGATCAAGCGAGTATCCTTGGGAGCATCGGTAATACCGATTGCTTCTAAGAACAGGTTTGCATCTTTACCAACCCAGTCTTTATTGAGCATCAGTTTCCGTTTCGGTCTGTCGGAACAACCTTCGCCCTGTTTACATTCTTCTTCAGTCAGTGCAACTTTCACTAATTTATCAATATCAGACTGTTTGGTCAAAAGATACGCACCGCTCTGAGTCATATAGTGAATCAATTCATCTTTAATGCTTGCCACTGCAAAACATTCTTTTTCTGCAATACAGGGCAGATTGTTATCAAAGCTTGCACCTGCAACGATATCTTTTGCCGCTTTTCTGATGTCAGCAGTTTCGTCTACAATTACGGGCGGGTTTCCTGCACCTGCTCCAATTGCTTTTTTACCGGAGGATAACAAGGTTTTTACAACCCCGGGACCACCGGTTGCCACCAACAATTTAATGTCGGGGCATTTAATCATAGCATCAGCAGTCTTTAAGGTAGGTTTGGTAACAGATACCACCACGTTTTCGGGACCACCTGCTTCCAATACCGCACGGTTGATTAAATCTACCGCATAGTTGGAAGTGTTGATTGCTCTCGGATGAGGATTAAATACAACACAGTTACCGCCTGCCAACATACCGATGGAGTTACAAAGAACAGTTTCGGAAGGGTTGGTAGTAGGAGTGATACTTCCGATTAATCCAAAGGGAGCCATTTCCACTAAGGTAAGACCGGTGTCACCGCTGTATGCTCTGGGTTGTAAGTCTTCGGTGCCGGGAGTTTTTTCTGCAACCAGAGTGTGTTTGATAATTTTGTCTGTCACTCTGCCCATGCCGGTTTCTTCCACACCCATTTTTGCCATGGTTTCGGCTTCTGCCATAATTTTTTCTCTGATTTTGGTAATCATGTTTTCTCTCTGTTCTAAAGAATAGCCACGAAACAGTTTGTATGCTGTTTTTGCAGCTTCCAATGCTTCTTCCATGGTAGAGAAAACACCTTTATATTTACCGGATGCTTTCGGAGTGGCACCTTTAGCGGCCATCCCTTTAATTACCTGTTCAACAATGCTTGCAATCTGTTGTTCGTTCATTTTGAACACATCCTTTCTTTATTCATTCACTTTCGTAATGTTCCCAAAAACTTCTTTGGCGTAAGCTGCCAATGCGGTGTCTTGTTCTAAACTTCCGCCACTGACACCAAAACCACCTACGATCACATCATTTATGATGAGAGGAATTCCCCCACCAAACACTACCAGTCGGCTGTCTTGATGCTGGATTCCATATAGAGAATCACCGGGTTTGGTGAGCCCTGCCAATGTTTCCGTTGGCATTTTTAAGCTAACCGCCGTGTAGGCCTTGTTCTGAGCAACGTTAATGCTCGCAATATATGCATCATCATCACGGAGCATCGTCATCAGGTTTCCGCCACCGTCACAAACGGCACAGACAACCTTAACACCCATTTCTCTGGCACGGCAGATTACCGTCTGGCAAAGATTTTCTGCCAATTTCATATTGAATGTGCCATCGTTTGGCTTATCATAGACAATAATTTTTTCATTTTTTGGTACATAGAGCTGATCCTGGTATCTTGCCAACACATAAAGCAAATCGGATAATCTGTTAAAATAAGATAACTCCTCTTTTTTCACCAAGAATAATTTGGAAGCTCTTACCGCTTCTCGTTCTACTCGGCGGGCAACGGTTCGTGCTACATCCAAGTGAGCACCACCTTTCGTCTGACCGCTGATGGTGAATTTTCCATCCCAAGTGATTTTTGCCGAAAAGGCATCCACTAACTTTTCCAATCGGATGGTTGCCTGCTTCGTATCAAATGGCTTTCCTCCTGCTATGGAACCCATTAACAAAATGAATTCCTTTTGCAACGCTGTAACAGTATCTCCAACCACCTCAATGGATTCAGTTTTGGCAAGTCCTAAATGAGATGAAAGCTCGTCGATCGTACCAAGTAAATCAAACAAGACGTAATCTTTGGGATATCGGTTATTTTTTAAGTTTCCGGAGTAACCTTCGTCTCCTTTTTTGGTATAAATCAAATGCTCTCACCTCCCAACCTTATCTGTTTGGAATACTGACCTAACACAAGGCCTGCTGCAACTGCGGCACGGGGTCCAAATTTACCTAAAACATTTCCCCGGCCTGCCACAATGTTATATTTGGAAAGTGCCTCATTGATGAGGTCGGGCACTTCAAAATCCAAAGCACTTCCGCCAACCATTACCACAAACTGAATGTTTCTTAAGTTTCCGTCAGGTGCGATTTTAGTTAAAGCTTTCAATGCGTTTTGTACAAATACTTTTCGTTTTGCTTCCTTACGGATAACTGCAATCTGTTCCATTGTCAGATTCTTCTTCCGGATGGGAATCATTTTATCTTCGGTGAGAATTACGACTCTTTTATATAGCTCGGGAGGTAACTGCTCCTTAGTGAATTTTACCGTTTGGTCTTCAAAACGGAGCATATTGAATGTTTCTACCCTTGCTAAAGGATACCGCTTAATCAACTCTGCCGTATCACGGTCTGAAAGAGCAAGTTCCAAATCGATAATGGTTGTCACCATTTCCCCTGCTCCTGCAGTATGCACGCTTTTGATATTTCCTTGTTGATCCATCAAAGCAGCATCGGTGGAACCACCGCCCAAGTCTAAAATCGCCAAGGGGGTATCTGCACCGGAAGTTGTTAACGCACCGATAATTGCGTTATCTGCCTCTTTTCCCATAATAGAAACATTCACACCGATTTCATCGGTTACCACGTCTGCAATCTGCTTCATGGGAAGATGTGAGGTTTTTACCATGGAGGAAAGCATTACCACGCTTTCCATGGCATATTCATTTGCCAAACCGCCGGACACCTTCATCGGTGCTAAGGTATCGGTTGCGGAAAGGTCAGATATTTTAATGGAATCTGCCATTTGACCGGTTAAGTCTGCCATGCGGCGTTTAATCCGTTCAAAGGAGTTTCCCGTGTTGGTGTTTTTTTCACCGGCAATATCAAAAATATCGCCACTTTTTAAAACGGTTTCTGTAATCTTATCTGCTCCCTGAGAAACAGGAACACTGAAATCACCGCCGGTTCCGTAAATATAAATATTACCAACCGGAATTTCCTGCGTTTTTACGCCGCCCTCATCATTATTGATGACAACACCGGACCGAAGTCCGATTAAACTTTTGGAAATGGGAATGACGCTTTTCGTTTCTTCCGGCGTCAATTTGAAGATTCCTGCAATTCCATAAGGATTAGATAACACTTTAATGGTGCCTGATTCGGACGCAACCTCAACGGCTGCCAATTTTCCGAAAGGAATTTTTTCAATCTGCATCACCTCATCCACAATCGGTAAGGTTACACTAAGACGGTTTGCAATCAACACACCGTCATCTTTTTTACAGATAATACCTGTCACGGAAATTCCGTCATCGAAAGCACGGTTAATCAATTTTGCTGCTTCTTCAAAGTCCACAGATGCATCTACCACTGCAATATAGTCATCGGTTTTATTGCAAAGATGCAGCGATTTTACATCGTGAGTATATCCCACACCGATACCGTTACCGCCGGGAGTATCAGGATTATGTCCAATCATCACGGAGCCGATAATGGTGGTCTGGGAAATCACGTCAGTGGATAATTCAGAAATAACGGGAGTTGCTTCGTTAATGAGCACTTCGTCAATGTCCGAAAGCGATAAACCTGCATCTTTTGCTCCTTGCTTTAAGGCGGCAATCACACCCGTTTTGTTTTCACGGGTTCCTTTCACACCTGTGGTGGGAATCATAGCATAGGAGAGAAAATCACAGTGGCCGTCACGCACTCTCATCAGTACCGCTTCGGTAGTGGAGTTTCCGATATCAACACCGGCAACAACGTCACGATTAGCCATGATTTTTTCTCCTTTCTATCATGATTTCTATAAGCTATAACAAAATGTTTCGCTTTTCATATACTTTTGCGGTTTCTTCTACCAAATCGGCAGTGATGTTTGCCTGATATTTGGTGCGAAGCTCATTTGCAATATCTAAGAGTTCCTGCTTGGTGGCACGATTGGGACGAAGCTTGTCATAAATTCTTAAGACTTCTTCATCGGGAACACGAGTCAGCTCAGCAGCTCTTCTCATATTACCTGCAAACTGTTTTTTTCCTGCTTTTTCAGCAATTTCCGCCTGCATCAGCAAGGTATCCGCATTGGTTTTGAAATCCTCGTGGATTACTTTTCCCTGGATTACATTATCAAATGTAATTTCAGAAAAAGGTTTCCCGGTTTTGGATTTTAATAAGTCAGGATGATTTTTTGCCAAGGGATAAGTGTAACCACCGTTTGTGGAAGAAGAACTTCCGCCTTTTAGATCCCGAAGAACCTTTTTAGTCAGTTCGTCTGCAATTTCATCCGCAGTTTTTTCTGTTTTTTCTGTTTTTTTCGGCTGAGGAGTTTCAATCTTTTTGAGAATTTCATTGACCTCAGAGCTTGAAATTCCACCATTTCCTGTTTCTGCCTGAATTTTTTCGGCAACAGCTTTTACAATTTCAGAAATATTTACATCCATCACTGTCACCCCTTAAAATTCAATGTTTAAAGCGACCGGCGGTTTCTTATCTACCACATTTTCGGTTTCCTTAATGTGAAGTAACGCCGCTTTCGCCTGGAATTTGGGACGTACCATACAATCATTCATCACGCTGATGGGTTCCGGAGACTGTCCTTTGGCATATCTTGCCGCATTTTTACCAATTTTACGGTAAATTTCTAAAGTGATGAGCGGCGCCTGGGGGAATAATTCCAGATTAGTCAGCGGAAACAAATCCTTCTGATGAATGGTGGTGGTCCCTTTGGACTGAATCCCAACGCCAATGCCGGAGCCGGAATATTTAGCCGCGGTTAATGCAATAAAGGCAACGTCGGAGGTGTGATACACACGGATGAATCGGGGAGTCATCCCCTCTTCTTCAACCCCTGCCGCAATTTCACGGACTAAATCATAATGGCTCACGCCTGACATGGTTTCAAACATATCTTTGGAGAAAGAAGCGCCAAGACCGATTACCACTTCAGAGGGGCTTACTCCTTTGGGAGCATCTCCGTTTTCGGTGATGGTCAACCGTTTTCCGTTTGATTTGGAAACAGTTTTCGGCTGCTCAGATACAACTTCCGCATTCTGAATCGCTGCCATAACCTGTCTGGTAACTTCTTTTATGAGTTGTTCATTATATTCCATACTGATACCACATACATTTTTATTTGATTTTGAAAACTTAAAAATGCACTAATCCTTTCTTTTTATTTTCTAAATAACGGTAGGATCTAAGGTATCCTTAATGTTTTTGATTTCTTCCCAACGTTCACCGGAAACACGGTAACCGGTACCGGGGCCGTTGTAATCGTTAGGATGGTTCACGGAGCTTAACACACCGAAATCCTTATCCAAAATGGATGCAGTTTGCAGATAGTCGGCAGATAAACGTTGTTTTAACATATTAAATACCGATACCGCCACATCGTGGAAGCCGGAGTTGTTCAATGCTTGCACAATGTCTACGCCCGTGATATCGCCGTCTACTAATTTCTGGGCAGCAGCTAAATCTTCGTTGACATTACGTTTTGCGGTAATATCTTTACTGCCGTGCGCATAAACAGCTTGCTCTACCTGTTCGTCAGTTACTTTGGGGAATCCCAAACAAGCAAAAACTGCCTGAACTGCTTTTGCAGCTTTCATACGAACTTTGATAACATCTTCTTCCGATACGGGACGAAGACCACCGTCAACTTTTAAGTCACGCTGCAACACATTATAGTCATCAAAGTCTTCCGCATCAAAGTTTGCACCTGCAAACATATTGTCATAGTTGGGAATAGAGCTGTATCCGGAGAAGATAAAGTCAGTTCCGGGAAGCATCTGCATTAACATTCTTGCAGTTCTTCTGATATCACTGTGTGAGAAGGTCTGGTCATTACCGGAAGCAACTTCCAAGCCAAGCTGAGCAGCAACCAAGTTTTCTGCCAACACACAACGGATACCGGAAGGCACAGAGCCAGTGATACCGATACAGCTGATTGCGCCGTTCTGAGTACCCTGAACCCCTGCTCCTTTGATTACCAACAGACAACGGATTTCCAGATAAAGCATAGATTTTTTCTCTGCATTTCCCATCAGAACTTCGGAGCCTGTACCGGAGGTACAACGCATCTTCATTCCGCGGGAAGCATAGGCAGATGCTAAAAATGCTTTGGAATAAGGGGTGTCGTCCCCATCAATAAATACTTTCTCGGTTCCATACACGGAGATGGTTTCCGCATAGGTGGTAAACCCTTTCATACCAAGCTTCAATTCCACAGCTTCTTCCACCCCGCACTGGGATAAAACGCCGGGACGTCCAACCTGAGATCCGATGAAAAGACCAACTGCGCAAAGGGGTGCATACCGGGCAATCCCTACGGTGGTTTCGGTTTCGTCAAAACCTCGGAAGGTTGCTTCTGCGGCATCGCAGGCAATCTGCACCGGGTTATCGTCTAAGTTGGTGACGTGACATTGGTTGGAAGGTGTTTTTCTTTCTCTCATTTTCTGCATTGCCATCATCATTTCAACCACGTTCATATGGTTCATGATTTCTTTAAGCTTTGCAGCGGTCAAACCGGAGAACAATTTCTTTAATTCTTTATTATCGGTATTGATATCGCACAAATCTCTGGCATACTGCAAACTGTCAATCGCCATGGCTTTTTCTGCAACAGATAAGTCAATGGCATGGTCTGCAATAAAACTGTCGATAAAGTCAAATTCTTCACGACGTTTACCATCCATTTCCACGATGATACCGTTTTCGATTTTCAAAGAGGGCTTGGGATCATATTTGGAATCCATGGCAACAAAGCCAACTTCTTCCCATTCCTTCATAAACCCATCTTGATGGACAGGTCTTTGCCCCAGCACTTTAAATCGATTGGATTTCATAAGTGTTCACCATATTCGTCCTACGAAAATACAAACGGTATTCCGGTCAGACCTTTCCTTTCTATTATATATAATAGTATAGCGAATGAAGCGAATGAAGCAAATGAATTATTTGCCCATTGCTGCCAGAACTTTCTGGGTGATTTCTGCAACAAGAGCTGCATCCGGGTTATCTTCCTTTTTCGCCAGTCTCTGTGCTTCTTTACATTCAGGAGTGCCGTTCTTTTCACATTTTTTGCAACCGGGATGTTTGCCGGGTACTTTAAACTGTGCTCTCACCTGCATTAATTTATCGATCTGGTCACAGGTTAATTCCTGTTCACCGCCTAATAATCTTGCGTTTAAAGAAATCTTAGCATAGAATTCTAAGGTTTCCATTTTAAAGTATGCATTCATTAAGGAGTTACCAACGGTTAATGCACCATGGTTTTCTAATAAGAATGCATCATAGCTCTGCAGATGTTCGGAAACTGCATCCGGAATTTCATCGGTAGAAGGAGTACCGTATTTTGCAATCGGAACAGTACCTAAGAAAATGATTGCTTCAGGCATGGTGTATTTATCCAGCGGAACACCTGCGATAGCAAAACCGGTAGCCGTGGGAGGATGAGCATGCACAACTGCTTTTACGTCAGGTCTTTCTTTATATACTCTTAAATGCATTTTTAATTCGCTGGAGGGTTTTAATTTTCCTTCCAGAACTTTACCTTCTCCATCAACCTTGATGATCATGTCGGGAGTCATATAACCCTTGGATACACCGGTGGGAGTTGCAAAAAATACATTGTCGGAAATTTTTACTGTAATATTACCGTCGTTAGCGGCAACGAAGCCGTTCATATAAATTCTTCTGCCGACTTCACACATTTCTTTTTTGATTTCGTACTCGTTCATCATAGCCATAATCAAAAACCCCTTTTTCTGTGTTTATTTTTGTTTTTGTCTGTATTATACTCTTTTTTTTTGTTTTTGTCAATAGTTTTCCACAATTTTTTTCGGAATTTGAAAAGAAAATTCAATCCCCGGATAAACCATTGAAATCTCAGTGTTTCCAACCAATATCAACAATCTTGTTTCCCGGATGTTTTTTTCTTTTTTTCCACACATTTCCGTGAGCAAGACAATTTTGTCTGTTTGTTTTTGTTTTTTGCCCGTTTTGAAAACAAAAAAATCATTTCTAATAGTGCAAACATCAAACAATGAAATATCATTTACAGTATTTCCGTTTTTTGAAATAATCATAATACAAAATTGATAAAAAGGTATATTCTTCTTTCGTAAGGAAACAATGACAAAAAAGGAAGTGATAAATTGTTACCCCCATATTATTATGAACAAAGAAAACGAAGAAAAAAGAAACGCTTTGTTTTTTGCATCACATCTCTTGTCATCTTGTTTGTCGCACTGCTTTTCTTTTTTCCAAAAAGCAATCCTGCTTTCACGGAAGTCTTGCAAACCAACGAACCCGTCACACTACAAAAGAATGCAACCCTAAAGCTGGCTACCTTATACGCCTGCGGACACCAGCGATGGCGACAATTCCCCCTCCCGGATGAATTGAAAGGAAGCACAGAACAGGACACTAAACGAATGCACCCGAGCTGGAACATTTTGCGATTTGAAGAACAACTCATAGAAGCAGAAGAAAAAATTGATACAGATTGTGATAACCATTATCTTCTAAAGCTTATCAAGGATAAAATCATTGTAACCCAAAAGAACGCACCGGATATCATTATTTCAGAAGAAAAAATTAACCTATCTATGCTCACTGAAAACGACAGAGAAATCCTCGACTCAGGAATTTCTGTGAACTCAGAATACGAGCTTTTAGAGATTTTAGAGTCGTTCCGATAAACGCTTTGGTGATTATCATCATATTTTTTGTCGGATTTTGTAAAAATATCACAATGTGAAACTTTTATTTTAATATTTTTTTGTAAATCTTGGAGAAAAATACTTGACATTTTTATAATTTTATGCAATAATGATTGTATAATTTATAAAAGGGATTATTCTGTCTTATGGAAATGGATTCAACACTCATCGAAAAAGCGAAACAATTAGACGAAAAGGCGTTGGAAGAAATTTTCCTGGAACTAAAACCTTTTATTCGCACAATGGCTTTCAAATATTTCTTAAGCGGTGCTGATAGAGATGACCTGATGCAAGAAGGTATGATTGGGTTAT